>NZ_JBEXHY010000163.1:0-10406 GCF_040608295.1 Micromonospora sp. NPDC005197
CTTCCACAGTGACACGTGTGCTTCTTTCCCCGAAGGATGCTGGGGATCTCCCCAGTAGATCGACGACACGCTAGCCCACCCGGTTGTGGTGCGCCGCGCGTCAGGAACGCGTGCCGCCGGAGGTGGCCGCGCGGTCATCGGAAGTGACCGCGGGCTTTCCGCCCTCCACGACGCCCTTCGCCATCCGTGACGCCCCTGCTGCCCGGCCGTCCGCCGTGCTGTCGGCTGCACCGCCCACATACCTAATGTGGGCTTTTTTCGTATACGCCCACGAGGCGAAGAAGGTTCTCATACGGTGTTCTTCAGCAGCTACAACCGATTTGTAGCGAAGGCCGCCTCGCTGTGGCGAAGCGACCTTGTCGGGTACAAGGAGAGGGCAGAGAGCTCCGATGTCCAACTACCTTCGCAATAACGAGGACGCCAACCGTGAGACGACCTTTCCGATCCGTCGTCGCCGGCTCTGGCTCGCCACCGGCATTGTGGGCCTCACAGGAGCGGTCAGCCTCGCAGGGGTCGCCTACGCGACCACCGGGGCCACCGGTGCCCACCGGTTGACCGATGTGAAGTGGTCCACGGCTCAGCAGCTCAAAAAGGACGACGGCAAGGACCGGGATGAGCGTGGCAAGGACCGGGATGAGCGTGGCGAGGACCGGGATGAGCACGGCAGGGTGCGGGAGGTGCCTTGTGACGATGAGAAGCTGATCGAGGCGATCGATCTGGCGAACCGGGACCAGGGCGGCACGTTGAAGCTGGCCCCGCACTGCACCTACGAGTTGAGCTTCGCCGACAAGAAGTCCGGTACGGGTCTGCCGACGATCCGGCAGGAGATCACGATCAAGGGCAACGACGCGACGATCAAGCGGGACTCCGAGGACGCGTTCCGGATCTTCCGGGTCGCCGACGGCGGCGACCTGACCCTGAAGGACCTCACCGTCAAGGACGGCAACGCCGCCGAGTTCAAGTACGGCGCGCCGCAGGGCCCCGGCGGCCCCCAGGGCCCCGGCGGCCCCCAGGGCCCCGGCGGTCCGCAGGTTGCCGACGCGCCGCAGGCTGCGGACGTGCCGCAGGCTGCCGACGTTCCTTCGGCGGCCCCGGAGAAGCCCGCGCCGCCGATGAAGAAGGACGGCGATGCGGACGGCGGTGCGCTGCTGGTCGAGCGCGGCGGCAGCGCCCACCTGGAGAAGGTCGAACTGACCCGCAACAACGCCGAAGGCAACGGCGGCGCCATCGCCAACTTCGGCCGGGTCGACCTCGACGACAGCGAGGTCGAGAACAACCACGCCCGGGAGAACGGCGGCGGCATCTTCAACGTCGGCGTACTCAAGGTCAAGGGGTCCTCCGACGACAAGGACTGGTCCTCCCACGGCCAGGGCGGGTCCGCCGACGGCAAGGCCGACGACAAGGCCGACGGCAAGGCCGACGGCAAGAACGAGTTCTCCCACGAGCGGGATCACGAGTCCCGCATCACCAACAACACCGCCGGTGACAACGGCGGCGGCATCGCCAACGGCCGCGGCAAGAAGGAAGAACACGGCAAGGACAAGGACAAGAACAACGACTACTGGCCAGGCGTGCAGGGCCGCGACGAGGCCGGCAGCGTGGAGATCTTCAAGACCTCCATCGACGGCAACACGGCCAACGGCAACGGCGGCGGCGTGTTCAGCTCCAGCGGCTTCGTCAAGATCGTCCTGTCGAGCATCACGAAGAACACCGCCTGCGAAAGCGGCGGCGGCATCTACGCCCGCAACACCAACCTCGACCTCGAGAAGGTCACCGTCGCCAAGAACCACGCCAGCAAGGACGGCGGCGGCGTCGTCAACACCGGCGGCGAAGAAAAGAAGAAGGAAGGCCCCTCCTCCAGCGACGACAAGAAGGAACAAAAGGAGCAGGAAGCCACCGCCACCATCGCCGACAGCGAGATCGTCGAGAACACCGCCGGACGCTTCGGCGGCGGCATCTTCAACGGCGACCCCGACGTCAAGCTCAAGGAAGGCTTCGAGGAGCCCGACAACAAGGACAACAAGGACGACAACGCCCGCCTCACCCTGCGGGACACCGAAATCAAGGCCAACACCGCCCTCAACGGCGGCGGCATCTTCAACAACAAGGGCACAGTCACCCTGACCAAGACCCGCGTCACCAAGAACACCGCCACCGACTCCTCCAAGACGCACCGAGTCGCCGGCGGCATCCTCAACAACAACGGCAAGGTCCGCCTCGACGAAAAGTCGACCATCACCAACAACGACCCCACCAACTGCGCCGGCACCGTCAAGGACTGCTTCAACTGACCGACGGTCAGCGAACGGATCCACGCAGGGTCCGGCCCCCTACCACCTCGGTGGCAGGGGGCCGGATCGTCGTGGGATCAGCCCTGGACGAAGACCGCCACGCTGCGCGCCGGCACGGTGAACGTGCCGCTTGCCTGGTCGAACGAGGCGGTCCGCAGCACCGAATCGGCGGACTCCCGCAGCACCGGGTGCAGCGCCACGTTCGCCCCGCGCAGGCCGGTCACCGTCTGCTTCGCGGCCCCAGGGGTGGCGTTGAAGACGACGGTCACCGACTTCCACTTCCCGTCCAGCCCCCGGGCGTCCAGGGTCATGGTGAGCACGCCCGGCGTCTCCTTCTCGCCGGAGAGCGGGAAGGCGACCCGCTGCTGCACCTGGCCGGCGGTGGCCAGCCCGAACACCGGCGAGGACTCCCGGATCCGCAGCAGCTCCGCGTACCGGGCGTCGGCCAGGTTGATCGCGGCGCAGTCCGGCACCAACTTCGGATCGGCCAGCAGCGGCTTCGCGTACGACCACTTGTCCTGGTTGTCCTGCGCCGGCGGCAGGCCGGCGCCGAACCCGTTGCCCCGCTCGCAACCCCAGCGGATCTGGTTGAACCAGTCACCGGAGTTGAACGAGTTGCGGTCCAACGACTTCGACCGCAGCCGTTCGGTGCCGGCGGTGACGAACCCGGTGCCCTGCCCCAGCACCACCGTGCTCAGCGCCAGCACCTGCATCCGGGAACGGTCCGCCGCGGTGGTGGCCTGCGGCAGCTTGTACGCCAGCGCGTCGTACAGGATCTCGTTGTCGTGCGCGTCGACGTAGGTGACCGCCTCCCCGGGCGCGGCGGTGTAGCCGGCCGGGGCGCCGTTGTAGTCCACCTGCGCCCCGGTGACCGTCCGCCCCGAGGTGTCGGTGAACCGGTAGTCCCGCAGGTTGCCCGTGAGACCCACCTTGATCAGGTCGTGGGCGTGCAGCAGGCGGGCCTTCTGCGCCGCCGCCGACCCGTTCACCGGGTCGCCGTTGGGGTCGCTGTAGAGCCCGGAGGCGAAACCCTGCGCGCGGGGGTTGGCGTCGAACGGTCCGCCACCGCGTACCGCGTCGCGCAGCCGGTCGTTGAACGTGCCGATGCCGGTGCCGGCCATGTTGGCCTGGGTGGCCTGCACGAACCGGGCGTCATTGGCGACCTCGCCGAAGTTCCAGCCCTCTCCGTAGAGCATGATCGCCTTGCCGTCCACCCCGTCGCGGGCGACGGTCAGCCGGTCCAGCGCGGCACGCACGGCCAGGATGTTCGCCTTCGGGTGGTGGCCCATGAGGTCGAACCGGAAGCCGTCCACCTTGTACTGCTTGGCCCAGGTGACCAGCGAGTCGACGACCAGCTTGCCCATCATCGCGTGTTCCGGCGCGGTGTTGGCGCAGCAGGTGGAGTTGGCCACCGTCCCGTCGTCGAGCAACCGGTGGTAGTAGCCGGGCACCACCTGGTCGAGCACCGACTTCTCGTCGACGCCGGCCGCCGAGGTGTGGTTGTAGACCACGTCCATGACCACCCGCAGGCCGGCCTCGTTCACCCCGGCGACCATCCGCCGGAACTCGGTGGTCCGCGCCGCGCCGACCGGGTCGACGGCGTATCCGCCCTCCGGCACTGTGTAGTGCAGCGGGTCGTAGCCCCAGTTGTAGCCGTCGGTCTCGGCCACCGCCGCCACGCACTTCTGCTGCTGCTCGGAGTCCGGCGGAAGGGCCGCCAGGTCACAGGCCGGCTGGCGCTGGTCGGCCCGCTTCTCGGGGATCGTGGCGAAGTCGAACGCCGGCAACAGGTGCAGGTGCGTCACACCGGCGTCGCCCAACGCCCGCAGGTGGGTCATCCCGGCGGTTTTCGGGTCGGTGAACGCCAGGAAGGTGCCCCGCCGCTGCGCCGGCACGGTCTCGTCGGCGATGGAGAAGTCGCGCACCGACAGCTCGGAGATCTGCGCCTTCGACGCCGGCACGGCGGCCGGCTTGCGCAGCGTCCGCCACCCCGCCGGGGCCAGCGCCGGATCGTTCAGGTCGACCAGCTGGCTGTGCGTGGAGTCCGCGGCGAGAGCCACCGAGTACGGGTCGGTCACCGACGCGGTGACCATCCGCTGCGCGGCCGGCTGCCACGCCTGCACCTGGTAGCGGTAGTACTTCCCCGTCCAGGCGTGGCTGCCGCGCACCGACCACACGCCGGTGCGGTCGTCGCGGCGCATCGGCACCGTCTTCGGCGCCGCCGCGGGTGAGTCGAACAGTTGCAGCGCCACCGTCCGGGCGGTCGGCGCCCAGAGCGCGAGGCTCGGCGTACGGCCGGCGAAGGTCGGACCGAGCGTGACCTGGGTGGCCCGGGAGTACACGTCGTCGAGCACGCCGGGAATCTGCACGCCGGTCGCGGCGAGCAGGGCGCCCGCCGCGTCGCGCTCGGTGACCAGCAGCTGCCCGCGCAGCGCCGCCGGCACCTTCGCCAGGTCACCCCGGTCGAGAGTGAAGGCCCGGTAGGACCACAGGTGCGGGAACGCCGCGCGCTGGGCCTCGGTGAGCCCGTTGCGCTGCGCCCGCAACGGCAGACTGGTGTACGTCCCGGACAGCTCGCCGTCGACGACGCTCACCCCGCCGGTGGGGGCGGCCACCAGGGCGTACACCCGACCGTCGGTCGGTGGTGTCTGCCAGGCCACTGTGGACCGGTCGATCCAGTGCGCCTTCTGTTTGCCGATGTCGGTGTCCCCGCCCGCGCTGGTCGCGGTCGACGGCAGCAGCCGCCCCGGGGTGGCGGCGAGCAACCACACCTCCCGGCCGGCGCTGGCGAAGTCGAGCCGCTGGTCGTCGGGCAGATCCTTGGTGTCGCCCTTGTGGATGATGTAGTTCAGCCCGGTGGCCCCGGCCGCCAGCGGCACCCGGAACACCGCGCCGAACGCGTCGATCGACGTCGGCGCGAGCGGGGTCGCCCACTCGGTCGGGTTGGCCGCACCGTCCCACAGGTGCAGGCCCCACCCGTCGTACTTGCCGTCGGCCCGCCGGTAGTGGATCACCGCGGTGCCCTCCTCGACCGCCGGGTCCGGTTGACCGGTGGCCGCCTGCCTGCTCGGATAGACCGCCGGGTCACCCTGCTTGAGCCAGACCTCACCGGTGGCCGTCACGTCGATGCTGCGATCCTGGGCGACGTCCTTGGTGCCATTCTTGTCGACCACCACGAAGCCCACGGACTTCGCGCCCGGCTTGAGCTTCACCCAGGCGAACCGGCCGTAGGAGTCCTCCCCGGCGAACGGCTGCCCCTTCGGCCACTCGGTGACGTACGCCGGGTCGATGTCGCCCCAGGCGTACAGCCCCCAGTCGTCGTACCCCCCGGCCGGACGCTGGTAGTGCACCACCGCCCACTCCCGGGACCCGCCCTGCTCGGGCGTGCCGACGACGGCGACGGACCGTGCCGTCGCGGTGCGGCCACGGCCGTCGCGGACGACGGCGCGGTACTCGATCCGGGTGCCGCCGGCCAGCCCGTCCAGGTCGTGGTGCACGGTGTACGGCGCGTGGTCGGCACTGCCCAGCAGCGTCCACCTGCCGCCGGCCACCCGGGCCGCCACGGTGACGGTGGCCAGCGGGTCGCCGGTCACCTTCGCGGTGACCGCCGCGCGGGTCGCCACCGAGGCGCCCCGCGCGGGGGTGGTGATGCTGATGGTCGGCTTGCCGGTCGGCCGGGCGATGGGGGTGCCCGCGCGGTACACGGCCGCCGACAGCGGCGGCACGGTCAGCGTCAGCCTGCCGTCGCCGCCGGCCCGTTGGCCGTCCGATCCGCCGTAGATGCCGGTGAAGGTGGCGCCGGCCGACCAGGTGTCCACCGTGACAGTCTGCGCGGTCTCGGCGTTGTTCACCGCCACCACGTACTCGGTCCGGTCGGCGGGGGCGATCCGGGAGGCGGCGAACACGCCGGGGCCGTCGGCGGCGTACCGGGTGACCTGGATGCCGTCGCGCAGCGCGGGGTGCGCCTGGCGCAGCCGGCCCAGCTCGGCGATCGTCCGGTACAGCGGGTGGCCGGTGTCGAACTGGTCGCTGGCGTGGGTGCGGTCGGTGCCGAGCAGGTCGTCGTCGAGGTAGTCGGGCACCTTCGAGGCGAACATGTCCTGCCGGGCGTCCTTGTCCCCACCGGGGCCGGTGAAGCCCTGCTCGTCACCGGAGTAGACCACCGGCTGGCCGCGGGTGAGGAACATCAGCTGGTGGGCGAGCTGGTCCCGCCGCAGGTGGCTGGCCGGGGCGGTGCCGCCGCCGGCGATGAACGACCCGATCCGGCCCATGTCGTGGTTGCCGAGGAAGGTGGTCAGCCGACCCGCGTCGGTGTCCCGGGCGGCGTAGAGGTCGTCGCGGGCGTACACGTCGGCGAGGGCCTTCGCCGAGCCGGCGCCCGCCGTGTAGCCCCGCGCGGCCTCCTGGAACGCGAAGTCGATGGTGGCCGGCAGACCACCGCGCCGCACGTACGTCGACGTGATCTCCGGGTTGGCGCTGTAGACCTCGCCGAACAGGAAGAAGTCCTTCTTGCCGGCCTTCTCGGCGGCCCGCTCGACGCCCCGGGTGAACTGCGGCCAGAAGTCCATGTTGACGTGCTTGACCGTGTCCAGCCGGAACCCGTCGACGCCGGTCGCGCCGATCCAGTCGCCGTACGCCTTCGTCATGCCCCGCACCACCTCGGGACGCTCGGTCCACAGGTCGTCGAGGCCACTGAAGTCGCCGTACTCGCTGTTCTCACCGGAGAAGGTGGAGTCACCCCGGTTGTGGTACATGGTCGCGTCGTTGAGCCAGGCCGGCACCTTCACGGTGGCGTCGCCGGGCTCGGGAAAGACCGGCGTGTACGGGCCGGAGTTCCTGTCGACCGTGGGGAAGTCACGGCTGCCGTCGGCGTAGTTGCGGTCCTCGAAGGCCCGCCCCTGCGCGTCGACGTACGGCGAGGTGGCCTTGTCCACGTAGGCGTAGGAGTCCTCGGCGTACTTGATGACGTCGGCGGTGTGGTTGACCACGACGTCGAGGTAGACCTTGATCCCCCGCCGGTGCGCGAGCGAGACCAGCTCCTTGAGCTGCGCGTTCGTGCCGAAGTGCGGGTCGACCTGGGTGAAGTCGGTGATCCAGTATCCGTGGTAGCCGGCCGAGATGTCGTCGCCCTTGCCCTGCACCGGACGGTTCTTGAAGATCGGTGCGAGCCAGATGGCGGTGGTGCCCAGACCCTGGATGTAGGCCAACTTGTCGATGACGCCCTTGAGGTCACCGCCGTGGTAGAAGCCCTTGTCGGTCGGGTCGAGCCCGGTGCGCAGCCGGTCGCCGGTCAGGCCACCGGAGTCGTTGCGCCGGTCGCCGTTGGCGAACCGGTCCGGCAGGACGAAGTAGAACTGCTCGGCACGCGCGGTGTCGGCGCCGGCGGCCAGCAACGCCTCGGCGGTGGGCTCGTCGCGCCACTGGACGGCGCCGGCCGCGGCGAGGGGGTCGGTGCCGGACGGTCGGGGGTCGGCGTCGGCGCCGAGGGGCCGCGCGGAGTCCGGCGTACCGACGAGGGTGAAGGTGAGCAGGCAGACGAGCGCGAGCAGGGCGGTACGCGGAATCGGCGGGGGTTTCATCGACGGCCTTCCTCTGGTCGTGATTGGCCGCACGCTAACCCTTGCCGAAACAATCTGCAATACCTTGCAAACAAAGTCGTAACCGAGCAGTGTCCTTGCGGAAGCACAGCTCAGAACCCGCCGCAGCGCACTCCGTCGACTGTGCAGCCTCGCGGCGTCGTCGACGCCCGTTCCAGGTGGAACCGCAACGCCACCGACCCGCCGGCCGGCACGTCCACCCCGCTGACGTACGTGAAGCTCCCGTCGGACTGTCGCAGCGTCCCCTGTGGCACCCCCTCGACCCAGGCGGTCACCAGCCGCCCACCGGCGAAGTCGAACCGCACCGTCCAGCCATGGTCCGCACCCGACGCGTTGACGATCAGCACCTCGCCGATGAAACCCCCGTCGAAGCTCTGCACCACCCGGTAGCGTCCACTCACCGCCGGCGGCTGCTGCGGCGGCACCCCCGCCGACGGTCGCAGCGAGGTCGGTGCCACCGTCGGGCCGACCGCCGGTGGCCGCGACATCGCCGGCGTGCTCGGGGGCGGCCCGCTCGCCCGCGGCGACAGCCCCGGCAGCACCGGCGCCCTCTCCGGCAGCGGCGTCGACGACAGGTCGGACGGCGTGACCGGCGCCTGCGGCAACGGCAACCCCGCCGGCGGCGGCCCGTCGTCGACAGCCGGACTACGCCCCCGGTACGCACCCAGAGCCACGAAGAGCAGAACCACCATCACGACGAGGCCGGCGCACACCACGATCCACGGCGACGACGCGATGGCAGCCGGACCGTGCGACGGTCGCGGCGCGCGACGCATGCCGGACATGTGCCTCCCTCAGCGGGCCGTCCGGGCAGCGTAGCGATCGACGGCCCAGCCCGGAAGCGCCGTCGCCCTTGCCCTGCACCGGCACCGGCACCGGCACCGGCACCGGCACCAGTTCAGCCGAAGCGACAGTCGACGCCGTTGACCGTGCACCGCACCGGCCGCTGCGCCGACCCGTCCCAGGCCAGCCGCAACCGCAACGTCTGCGTGTCACCCGGATCCAGCGCCGCCCCGCCGCTCACCACGAACGCACCGCCACCCTGCGCCGACACGGAGATCCCCGCAGCACCGCTGACCCGCAGGCCCCGCATGGCGCCCTCGAACGCCAACTCCACCCGCCAGTCCGCCGACCGGGCCGACTCGTTCGTCACCGACAGCACGGCCTCCGTCGCGTCCCCGCCGTCCGTACCGCCCTGGTACCGGGCGGTCACCGCCCCCTTCGCCGCCGCGCTCGTCCGGGCCGGCGACGGCGAACCCGTGGTGGCGCGCGGCGACGGCGTCCGACTGCTGCGCGACGGCCGCGGCGACGCCGTGCGCCGCTCCAGCCCACCCGGCGTCGCCCCCGACGACGCCGTAGCCGGCACGGTCGGCAGGAACACCGGCGGCGCGGCCTGCGGCGCGCTCTCCCGCTCCCGCGTACGGAACGACAACAGCGCGATCACCAACAGCACCACCAGCGCGCCGATGCCGAGCAGCACCACGATCCACGGCACCGACAGCAGCACGCGCGCCGTCCGCGGACCCCCCGCACCGTCCGGCCCTGACGCCATCAGGTCTCCCCTCGTCCCACCGACGCGACAGCGTAGCCAGCGGCGGCCAGACCGAAAACCTCGCGGGTACAGATCGGACCGACCGGCCCACCCGAAGCGGAAAACGGCTCGCCCGCGTGGACGGTCGCCCGGCGGTCAGGCCGTCCGGATAACGGTGCAGATGACCGGACCCTCACCCGACGTACGCAGCAGATAGCGGTACCGCTCCCCCGGCACCGCGTACCCCCGGCTGTCCAGGAACTCCCACTCCACCGACACCATGGTCAGCAGCGCCGACACCGGCTGCACGTCCTCGATCCGAGCGTGCGCGGCGATCAACTCCCGGTCCTGGTAGTCGGACGCGGCGCCCACGAAGGACAGCGCGACCGCAGCGAGAGAGGTGAACGAGAAGCTGTACGTGTCGGCCACCACCAACCCGGGCAGGGCGTAACAACCGGCGAGCGACGGCAGGTCGCCGGAGGTCATCGCGGCGCCGTACCGGTCGAAGAAGCCGGTCAGCGCGTCGAGATCGGTGGAGGCGTTCACGCGACAGCAATTGCCGCTCACCGGGCGGGCCAAACCTCAGCGGGGCGGAACCCGCACCTCGATCTCCGCACCCAACCGGGCGCCACCGGTCAACCCCAGATCGTCACCACTCCAGAACCGCCCCGGGTCGTACCAGTTTGGACGCTTACCGGCGGGCAGCAGGCCCATCGCCTCGTAGGTCACCGCCACCACCTCGGCGCAGTACGCCGTCTCCAACGCCCTCTCCCGCGCAGCCGCGCTGGCCGGAGCTGCCGTCGTCCCCGGGGTGGCCGTCGTCCCCGAGTTGGCCGTCGTCCCCGGGTTGGCCGTCGTCCCCGGGTTGGCCGACGTCCCCGGGTTGGCCGACGTCCCCGGGTTGGCCGCAGCGCCCGGAGCGGCCGTTGTCCCGGGGTTGACCGCATTGCCCGGGGTGGCCCGGCTGGCCCGGGGCCCCGACGCGGC
>NZ_JBEXHY010000164.1:0-10318 GCF_040608295.1 Micromonospora sp. NPDC005197
CCGGCGCCGGGGACACCGGAACAGAGGCCCGGCCCGCGCCGGCACGGCCCGCGGCCACACCCGGCGCCGGCGACACGGGCACCGAGGCACGGCCGCTCCGGCCCGGCGTGGCCGAGCCCACCGATGCGGACCCGGCCGCGGCACCGCCGCGCGGCGGCACGGCAGCCGAACCGCCCACCGACGCGCGACCGCCCGCTGCCGGCGGTGTCACCGAGGCACGGCCGGGGGGCGCCGCAGGCTCCGAGGCGGACCAGCCGCCCGCGCGGGAGTCACCGCCGGGTCGGCGGTACGCGTCGTCCGCACCCGGTCCGGGGTCGCCGTTCGGGCCCGGGTACTGGGCCCGCCCACGCGCAGAACTGGGATCGCCGTACGAGTTCATTCTTCACACCCTGCCGGTCGCGGTGGAGCGCGACTGCGCCGCCACCGGGTTGCCGTGAGTTGCTTCACCCGGGACGCCGGCACGGGGGTGCCGGCTCGCCAAGGTCATTGCTGTATCAATCGGGCCAATCGGACCAACGATTGGTCGGCCGTCCCGGGTCATGTCCACAGCCCCGGGGCCGGTCGAACCAACTGAGATCACCGTTGCGCCTCTCGCCTCCGCCGACCCGCGCCCTCGGCGCCCGCCGCGTTCTGCTCGCCAGCGCCAGCACCGTCGCCGTCGCCCGTGAGACCGTCCCGGCCGAGCAGGTACTGCTCGACGAGATGGTTCCAGTCACAGCCGAGGCACACCTCCACCACGAAGACCTGGAACTCACGTAGCGTCATCGCCAGCACGGGCAACTCGGCCAGTGTGCGGGCCTGTCCGGCGGACTGCTTGAGTTCGTCCCCGTAAATGTAGTGGACGAGGGTCAGGTTCTCGCTGCGACAGATGGGGCAGCGGCGGTCGGTCGGTTCACCGTGGAACCGGGCAGCGTTCTTCAGGTACGGCGACGCGTCGCAGACGTCGTACGTGCCGACCCGGCCGGCCAGGAGCTCACGCAGCACCGCTCGCTTCTGTAGCGAGTAGTCGACGACCTGGCGCTGCGTACGCATGCGGAGAAGGGTACGCGGTCCGGCCCGACGAGGCGACCACGGTCACGATCCGTGACGGCGGGACCCCGGAACGGGGGTTTGCCCTGGCCCACGCGACCCGCTAACGTGCGATGTATCGGTCCGATACATCGCGGCGGTTACCGCTCCGCGCCGGAGGGTAAAGGGAGGGTGGCTCGTGCTCGAATTCGCCATCCTCGGCCTCCTGCAGGAGTCTCCGATGCACGGCTATGAGCTGCGCAAGGAGCTGACCGCCAAACTCGGCGCGATCCGGGCGGCGATCAGCTACGGCTCGCTCTACCCGACCCTGCGCAGGTTGCAGGCGGCGGGATGGATCACCGAAGCTGCCGAGACGCCCGCCACCGCCGAGGAGGTTCCCGCGCTGACCAGCCGACGTGGTCGGGTGGTCTACAAAATCACCGCGGAGGGCAAGGAACGCTTCGCCCAGCTGATCGCACAGGCTGGGCCCGAGACCTACGACGACACGGGTTTCGGTGTGCACTTCGCGTTCTTCGCCCGGACCGACCAGGCGACCCGCCTGCGCATTCTGGAGGGTCGCCGCCGCAAGATCGAGGAACGTCGCGAAGGGCTTCGCGACGTGCTGGGCCGGGCGGCCGAGCGCCTCGACGCTTACACCCTGGAACTGCAGCGCCACGGCCTGGACGCCTGTGAGCGTGAGGTCCGCTGGCTGGAGGAGCTCATAGCCAACGAGCGCTCCGGCCGAGCCCCGACGGTCCCGCACGGGACGGCCGGTGGCCGACGAGAAGACAACAGCCCGCCTCCACCTGGAGAGACCAGGAAAGAGCGGCCGTGACAGAAAAGAAGGAGGCAGACGCTATGGGCTCCGTCCGCGTCGCCATCGTCGGTGTGGGTAACTGCGCCTCGTCCCTGGTTCAGGGCGTCGAGTACTACCGGAACGCCGACCCGAACGACCGCGTCCCGGGTCTCATGCATGTCGCCTTCGGCGACTACCACGTCAACGCCGTGGAGTTCGTCGCGGCATTCGACGTGGACGCCAAGAAGGTGGGCATGGACCTCGCGGAGGCGATCGTCGCCAGCGAGAACAACACCATCAAGCTCTGCGACGTGCCGCCGACCGGCGTGTCCGTGCAGCGCGGTCCGACCTTCGACGGTCTGGGCCAGTACTACCGCGAGATCATCGAGGAGTCCGACGCCGCCCCCGTCGACGTGACGCAGGCGCTGCGCGACGCGCAGGTCGACGTCGTCGTCTGCTACCTCCCGGTCGGCTCCGAGCAGGCCGCCAAGTTCTACGCCCAGGCCGCGATCGACGCCGGCTGCGCGTTCGTCAACGCCCTGCCGGTCTTCATCGCCTCCGACCCGGAGTGGGCCCAGAAGTTCACCGACGCGGGCCTGCCGATCGTCGGTGACGACATCAAGAGCCAGGTCGGCGCCACCATCGTGCACCGCGCCCTCGCGAAGCTCTTCGAGGACCGCGGCGTCGAGCTGCTGCGCACGTACCAGCTCAACTTCGGCGGCAACATGGACTTCATGAACATGCTGGAGCGCACCCGCCTGGTCTCGAAGAAGATCTCGAAGACGCAGTCGGTCACCTCGCAGATCCCGCACGAGATGAGCAAGAGCGACGTGCACATCGGCCCGTCGGACCACGTGCCGTGGCTGGACGACCGCAAGTGGGCGTACATCCGCCTGGAGGGTCGCTCGTTCGGCGACACCCCGCTCAACGCCGAGCTCAAGCTCGAGGTGTGGGATTCTCCGAACTCGGCCGGCGTCATCATCGACGCGGTCCGCGCCGCGAAGATCGCCCTGGACCGCAAGATCGGCGGCCCGATCCTGTCGGCCTCGTCGTACTTCATGAAGTCCCCGCCGGTGCAGTACGCCGACCACGACGCCCACCAGGCCGTGGAGGAGTTCATCGCTGGCGAGGCCGAGCGCTGACCCGCTGAGCATCAGCACGGCCGAGGGCCGGGTCCGTCAGGGACCCGGCCCTCGCCGCGTTCCGCCCACCGTCACATACGGGCTCAGGACCAGGCGTGCCGCAGCGCGACGCTCGCCTCCAGCTCCAACAGCTTGACCTTGCGCGGCAGGCCCCCGCCGAAGCCGACCAGCTTGCCGCCCGCGCCGACGATCCGGTGACAGGGCACGATCACCGGGATCGGGTTGCGGTTGCAGGCCACCCCCACCGCCCGCGCCGCCCCGGGATCCCCGACCAGCCGCGCCACCTCGCCGTAGGTCAACGTCTCGCCGTACGGGATGCGCGTCATCTCCCGCCACACCGCCCGCTCGAACTCGGAGCCGCGCGGAGGCGACACGGGCACGGTGAACGCGCTCAGCTCGCCGGCGAAGTACGCCCTCAGTTCGGCGACGGTCTGCCGGGACAGCGCGTCGTCGGGCTCGTCGGCCGCCCCCTCGACGCGGCCGAAGTGGGCTCCGCGGACACCCGTGCCGTCGGTGGCCACGGAGAACTCGCCGATCGGTGAGTCGAGCACTGTCCAGCGCATCGACCCATTGTCCCTGTCGCGGACCCCTTCGCCGGCCCGGCTACCAGCGTCGAGCCGAAAGCCACTCCCCAGCCGCCGGACCGCGGCGGCAGCGACCCGCATCGGTAGCTCATCATCGCGCCTTGGTGACTGTTGAACCTTGCATCACGTCGATACCGTGCGGGTCGTGGCCACGGGGACGCTCATCTTTCTGATCATCGGTGGGGCGGGTGTCGGGGTGCTGGCACTCGCCCTGCTCGGCAGCGAGCTGCTGCACTTCGGGCACGCCGACGTGGACGGGCCGATCTCCACCGAGACGGTCGCCGGCTTCGCCGGAGCGTTCGGCTTCGGCGGGGCGATCGTCAACGAGCTGCTCGGCGCGCGTACCCCCGCGCTGATCGCGGGTGCGGCGGCCGGCGGCCTGCTCGCGGCCGTGCCCACGGCGTGGTTGGCGTCGCGGCTCAGTCGGGCGGCGCGCAACATGCGCACCGACCCCACCCCCACCCGGGACGACCTGGTCGGCGCGCTCGGCCTGGTGGTGACCCCGGTGCCGGTGAACGGGTACGGCGAGGTGCGGGTACGCGTGGCCGGCCAGCCGGTCAAGCTCAACGCCCGCGCCGACCAGCCGATCCCGGTCGGCGCTCAGATCTTCGTCGTACAGGCGCTCAGCGAGACCAGCGTGCACGTCGAAACCTACTGATTTCCTCCTCGCAGACGGGACTTCCCCTCCATGCCCCTGTTGATAGCTGTCGGCGGCGCGGTTCTCCTCGCGCTCGTCCTGGTGTTCTTCGTTCTGTCCCGGATCAAGGTGGCCGGGCCGAACGAGGCGTTCATCGTCACCGGCCGCAAGGGCCGCACCACGCAGACCGCCGACGGTGCCCGGTCGACCGACAATTCCGGGCAGAAGGTGGTGCTGGGCGCCTCGGTCTTCGTGCTCCCGGTGGTGCAGAAGCTCCAGTCGCTCGACCTGTCCAGCCGGCGGATCGACGTCGGCATCCGGGGCGCGGTCAGCAAGCAGGGCATCCGCGCCGACCTGCACGGCGTGGCGATCGTCAAGGTCGGCGGCACCGAGGACGCGATCCGCGCGGCCGCCCAGCGGTTCCTGCACCAGCAGGACGAGATCGACAACTTCACCCGGGAGGTGCTGGCCGGCGCGCTGCGTTCGATCGTCGGCCGGCTCACCGTCGAGGAGGTCATCCGGGACCGGGCGGCCTTCGCCAGCGCCGTGGCCGAGGAGGCCGAGCACTCGATGACCAACCAGGGTCTGGTGCTCGACACCTTCCAACTCCAGGACATCCTCGCCGAGGGCTCGTACCTGCAGGATCTGGGGCGACCCGAGGCGGCCCGGGTGCTCAAGGACGCGGCGATCGCCGAGGCGCGGGCCCGGCAGCAGGCCGAGCAGGAGCGACTGCTCGCCGAGGAGGCCATCGCCGAGGCGAACCGGAACCTGGCCCTCAAGCAGGCCGGCATCCAGGCGGAGATCGACGCGGCGAAGGCCAAGTCGGCCGCGGCCGGGCCGCTCGCCCAGGCGGAGCGGGACCAGGCGATCCTCTCCGAGCAGCAGAAGGTGGCGGAGCGCAACGCCGAGCTCAAGCAGCGTCAGCTGGACACCGAGGTGCGCAAGCCGGCCGACGCCGCCCGGTACAAGGTGGAGCAGGAGGCCGAGGCGGCCCGCAACGCTGCGGTGCTGAGCGCCGACGCGCAGCGACAGGCGGTCATCGCCGCCGCGCAGGCATCCGCCGAGCAGGCACGGCTCACCGGTGAGGGCGAGCGGGCCCGGCGGGCCGCGCTGGCCGAGGCGAACGCGATCGAGGGCGCCAAGGAGGGTGAGGCCGAGCAGCGGCGGCGCTCCGCGATCGCCGAGGCGGTCGAGCGGGAGGGTACGGCCGAGGCGGCGGCCATCCTGGCCCGAGGACAGGCCGAGGCCGACGCGATGGCCCGCAAGGCCGAGGCGTTCGCGGCGTACGGCGAGGCCGCGGTGCTGGACCTCCTGGTCAAGGTGCTGCCGCAGGTGGTCGAGGCGGCGAGCGCTCCGATCGGGGCGATCGACAAGATGACCGTCATCTCCACCGACGGCGCGTCGTCGCTGACGAAGTCGGTGGCCGGCAACGTCGCCCAGGGACTGCAGCTCGGCAGCGACCTGACCGGCATCGACCTGGCCGGCCTGCTGGCGCGGCTGGGCTCGGCGTCCACGCCCAGCGGCAACGGCACCCCCGCGGGCAAGAGCCCGTCCGTGGACGGAACGGCCGTCGAGACGCGCTAGTAGGTAACGCCGATCGGGGCGTCGCTCTCACTCCGGGAGCGACGCCCCGGCCGCGCCAGCCAACGTCAGGGGATCAGGCCTTCGGCGCGGGCCCAGCGCAGCAGCTCGGCCTCGGCGGCGTCGCGGTCCAGCGGGCCGTGCTCCAGGCGCTGTTCCTTGAGGTGCTTCCAGGCCCGCCCCACGACCGGCCCCGGCGGTACGCCGAGCAGCTCCATGATCGCGTTGCCGTCCAGGTCGGGGCGAACCCGGGCCAGGTCCTCCTCGGCGGCGATCCGGGCGATCCGGTCTTCCAACGCGTCGTAGTCGGCGGCGAGCTGGGCGGCCTTGCGCCGGTTGCGGGTGGTGCAGTCGGAGCGGGTCAGCTTATGTAGCCGGGGCAGCAGGTCACCGGCGTCGGCGACGTAGCGGCGCACCGCCGAGTCGGTCCACTCGCCCCGCCCGTACCCGTAGAAACGCAGGTGCAGCGCGACAAGCGCGGTCACCTTCGCGGTGATCTCCTTGGGATAGCGCAGGGCCTTCATCCGGGCCTTGGTCAGCCGCGCGCCCACCACCTCGTGGTGGTGGAAGCTGACCCGGCCGTCGGGCCCGACGGACTTGGTCGCCGGCTTGCCCACGTCGTGCATGAGGGCGGCCATCCGCAGGATGAAGTCGCAGCCGTCCTCCTCGAAGGAGACCGCGTTCTCGACGACCGTCAGCGTGTGCTCGTAGACGTCCTTGTGCTGGGCGTGCTCGTCGATCTCCAGCTTCAGGCCGGTCAGCTCCGGCAGGAACCGCTCGGCCAGCCCGGTGTCGACCAGCAGCCGCAGCCCGGTGATCGGGTCGGCGCCGCAGAGCAGCTTGGTGAACTCGTCCCGCACCCGCTCGGCCGTGATCCGGTCCAGGTCGGCGGCCATCTCGGTCATCGCCGCGTGCACGTCCGGGTGCACGGCGAAGCGCAGTTGAGCGGCGAACCGGGCCGCCCGCAGCATCCGCAGGGGGTCGTCGCCGAACGACTCACGCGGGGTGCTCGGCGTACGGATGACCTTGGCCGAGAGATCGTCCAGCCCGCCGTGTGGATCGGTGAAGCGGTGGTCCGGCAGGCTGACCGCCATCGCGTTGATGGTGAAGTCACGCCGCTTCAGGTCCTCGTCGAGGCTGGTGCCGTACACCACCACCGGGTTGCGGCTGACCTGGTCGTACGACTCGGCGCGGAAGGTGGTGATCTCCAGTCGGAGGCCGTCGCGCTGAGCGCCGATGGTGCCGAACTCCCGGCCGGTCTCCCAGATCGACTCGGCCCAGCCCTTGATGATCCGCAGCGTCTCGTCGGGGTGGGCGTCGGTGCAGAAATCCAGGTCGTCGCCGAGCCGGCCGAGCAGGGCGTCCCGCACCGAACCGCCCACCAGGTGCAGCTCGTGACCAGCGCGGACGAAGCGGCGGCCCAACTCGTCGGCGACCGGAGAGACCCGGAGTAGTTCGGCGACGGCGTTGCGCTGCGCGGCGGTGAGTTCGCGGCGGTCGGCGGCGTGAGGAGCGGAGGCTTCGGACATGGGATCGCCAGCTTATCGGGCCGGGGTGTGATCCGATCCGCCGGGCGCGGGTATCGGGCAGGGGTTGACTATGGTCTGTGACGTGCGGGTCGGCGCCCGGCTCGACGTACCCCTGGGAGGCTGGAGATGAGCGGCGGGCTCTACCGCAGCGCGAACGCCGCGCAGGACGGCGGTGCGGGAGCCAACGTCCGCCCCTCCGACGGCGCCACGTTCATTTCGGCCGAGCCACTGAACCAGCCGGCCATGGAGTCGACCGCCCCACCGCAGGAGCAGGTGGGCGAGGCGAGCGCCGCGACCAACAGCGCGGTGATGGCGGTCGGCAGCCTGGTCAGCCGGGGTACGGGCTTCCTGCGCAACCTGGTCATCGCGGCGGCGCTCGGCGGCGCGCTGGTCGGTGACGCGTACACCACCGCGCAGATCCTGCCCGGGATGGTCTACGAGTTCCTGCTCGGCGGCGTGCTCACCAGCGTGTTGATTCCGGTGCTGGTGCGTCGCCGCAAGGTCGACGTCGACGGCGGCCAGGCGTACGCCCAACGGCTGCTCACCCTGGCGGTGCTCGCCCTCGGCGTCGCGGCGCTGCTCGCGGTCGCCTTCGCCTCGACGCTGACGTGGCTCTACGGCAGCGGCCCGTCGAGTGGCGATTATTCGCAGCTGGTCACGGGGCTGGCCCGTCTCATGCTGCCGATGATCTTCTTCTCCGGACTGAGCGCGCTGATCAGCGCGGTGCTCAACACCCGGGGGCACTTCGCCGCGCCGATGTGGGCGCCGATCCTGAACAACCTCGTGGTGATCGGGACGGCGGGTCTCTACATCGCCGTGTTCGGCGCGGAGATCGTCCGCCCGGAGGAGATGACCACCGGGCGGATCCTGCTGATCGGCGGCGGCACCCTGCTCGGCGTCGCGGTCCAGGCGGCGGGTCTGCTGCCGGCGCTGCGCAAGGTCGGCTTCCGCTGGAAGCTGCGCTTCGACTTCCGCGCGCTCGGCCTACGCGAGCTGGGCCGACTCGGGGCGTGGATGATCTGCTACGTCGCCGTGAGCCAGGTCGGCCTCATCGTGCTGTTCAACCTGCTGAACCGGGCCGGCAAGGAGAACGCCGCCGGCCCGCTGATCTACAACAACGTCTTCCTGCTGCTGATGACCGCACACGGGATCATCGCCGTCTCGATCATCACCGCGCTGATGCCCCGGATGAGCGCCGCCGCCGCCGACGGCCGGTACGCCGACGTCGCCGCCGACCTGTCGCGCGGCACCCGCACGGTCACGGCGGTGCTCGCCCCGATCGCGGTCTGCTACGCCGTCCTCGCCACTCCGATCGCGTTCACGCTGTTCCGGTTCGGCGCGTTCAACGAGAACAACGCCACCGCCACCTCCGTCGTGCTGCTCGCCGCCGCGCTGGCGCTGGTTCCGTTCGCGGTGAGCCAGCTCTTCACCTTCGCCTTCTACGCCCTGCCGGACACCCGCACCCCCGCGCTGATCAACATTCCGGTGGTGGCGCTGCGGATCGGCGTGCAGATCGTGCTCTTCGTGGCGTTCTCCGCCAGCTTCGCCGGCGCCGGGATGATGATCGGCAACGCGGTCTCCTACCTGGCGGCGGCGGTCGGCTCCGCCTGGCTGCTGCGCCCCCGGGTCGGGCGCATCGGCCTCGGGGAGATCATGCGTACCGGCGGTCGGGTCCTGGTCGCGTCACTCGGCGCGGCGCTGGTCGGCCTGCTCGTGGTCAAGCTGTTGCCTGGCGACGACACGCCGACCCGCCTGGAGGCCATCGTCCAGCTCGTGATCGGTGGCGCGGCGATCGGTGGGACGTACCTCGGTCTCGCCATGGTGCTGCGGATCGGGGAGATCACCGAGGTGGTCGGCATGGTCCGCCGCCGCCTCGGTCGCTGACCGCAAGGATCCGGGCACCGAAAGTCGTAGCCACACGGAACGTGACCACGGATCACCAGGCTGGGGATGCACCTGTGGATAACTCCGCGATTCGCCGGTCAACAACCGGATCGACCTGTGGATAACCAACCGTACGGCTGAGCGTGGTCGCCCGATCGGCGGGAACAGGCGGTTGGCGAGGTCACCACGCCAGGCCCGGCCCCGGCGTCGGTCACTTGCGGTGAAGCCGTAGATTGGCTAGTACATGTGCCAGCAACGTGGCTGACAACGGTCGTAACCGGACGACTTCCCCGACTCCCGGCACCCCGCCGGGTACGGCAAGAAGATGACATGTCGGGGAGACGGGCAACCCGGGTAAGGTCGCTCTCGACGGGTACGGCAGGCGCCGACGCTGCGCGTCGACACCGGTTGGCCGGTTCCTTCGACGGCAGAGCGGGAAGCCACATGCCCAGCAGTGCGGGTCCATCGATCGACACGATCACCGAGGGAGGACGGGTGACCCAGGTCGGCGAGGGTCAGGAGGCGGACGAGAGCGCTCCTCCGGTCATGACCTTCGGTGCTCCCACGGCCGGTGAAATCCTCGCCGAGCGTTACGAGCTGGTCGAGCACATCAACAACGACAGCGCGGGTCGGCTGGTATGGCGGGGAGTCGACGTCATCCTGCGCCGCCCCGTCGCGGTGGTGCTGCGCTACCCGGGTGGCGACTCCGCCACCGAGATGCTCCAGGCCGCTGTCGCGGCCAGCCGCGTCATCCACCCCAACCTGGTCGGCGTCTACGACGCGATCGACGAGGCCGAGCGGGCGTACGTGGTCCGTGAGTGGGTGGACGGGCAGTCGTTGCGCGACCTGGCCGCCGATGGTCCGCTGGACCCGGCGCGGGCCACCGCGATCGGCAACGCCGTCGCGAGCGCGCTCGCCGCGGTGCACGCCACCGGGATGGTGCACGGCAACGTCCACCCCGGCACCGTGATGATCAGCGACGAGGGTCGCGTGGTCCTGGCCGACGCACGCACCGACGGTGACGACAGCCAGGAGAGTGACATCCGGGCGGTCGGCGGCGTCCTCTACTTCGCACTGACCGGTCACTGGCCGCACGCCGAGGCGCCGCTGCGCGGCGCCACCGCCGGCCATGGTGGGGCCGCCATACCGGACGCGGT
>NZ_JBEXHY010000165.1:0-9745 GCF_040608295.1 Micromonospora sp. NPDC005197
GACGGCCGTTGTGGCCGTCCCGCCCCCCGTCGATCCGTACGGTCAGACCTTGGCCTTGCCGAGAATCCGGTTCACTGTTGTGCCGCAAACCGGACACTTGCCCTTGGCCATGTTCATTCCGGTCTTCGAGACCTCGACGTGCCCCTCGAAGTCCCGCTTCTCCTTGCACTTCACGCAGTAACCGTTGTAGGTCTGGGCCTGGTCGGCCACGGTAGCCCTCCTCGTCTCGTCCGCCGGTCAATACGGTCCCGGCGGGGTGCCCGGCGGCGGGCCACACGGGGCGCCGGCGCTGGGTCTCACTCCACGGCCACCCTCGTGACCGCTGGTCCGCGGACCCTACCCAGGTCTGGGCAGTTCCATGTCAGCTGTGCATCGGCCTGTGAGCAAGTCGACGTCGAGAGTGTGCATGGCGAATTAGGTCGGATAAGTCAGTTTGGCGGGGACACGCCGACCAAACCCTCACAGCCACCCGTGCGAGTGCCCCCGCGGCAGCGCCGAGCACGGTGATCACCTACGGTGGAGGGAGCCCGCGCGCTGCCGCGCCGTCGACGTACACGGTGGGTGACGAGACGTCCCGGCGACGACCGGCCCAAGAAATTTTCGGGACGCGGGGCGACCAAACACCATTTTTTGGGCGCGTGTCGTGCGGTTGACTCTTGCGGACTCCTGGTCAGTACGCATTAGCTTTCCTTCGTGACACGTAGCCGAGGCTGCGCGGGCCAGTGATGGCGGGGACGCGTAAGCCGGTCGTCGAGGTGCGGCGCAGCCAGCGTCGGCGACGCACGGTGTCTGCGTACCGTGACGGTGAGCGGGTGGTCGTCCTCATCCCGGACCAGTTCTCCCGGGCCGAGGAGAGCGAGTGGGTCGACCGTATGTTGGCGCGACTCGCCGCCCGCGAGGGCCGGCTCGCCCGCTCGGACGACGAACTGGTCGCCCGGGCCAACCGGCTGATCGACCAATACCTCGGCGGGTACGGCGCGAAGGCGGTGCCCGCCAGTGTCCGCTGGGTCACCAACCAGAACGGCCGCTGGGGCTCCTGCACGCCCGCCGACCGCAGCATCCGCATCTCGCACCGCGTCCAGGACATGCCCGACTGGGTGATCGACTACGTGCTGCTGCACGAGCTGACGCACCTCATCGTGCCCAGTCACAACGCTCGCTTCTGGGCGCTGGTCGGCCGCTACCCCAAGTCGGAGCGCGCCCGCGGCTACCTTGAGGGCGTCGCCGCCGCGTCCTGTGCCCCCGTCCCCACCTGATCGCACCCTGCCCGTGCCCTTGATCGGCACCAGGTCGGCGAGGTGGGGGCATCTCCACGACAGGACAGCGCAACATCGCCGACCTGGTGCCGATCATCAGCCGTGCGGGCTGGCCGCGCCGGGCGAGGGGGCGGGCCGGGGCGTTAGGGTCGGGTCATGGCGCGGCGGGTGGTGGTGGTGATGCTCGGGCCGGTGCGCTGGTCGCCGCCCGGGATCGACCGGGTGCAGTGGCGGGCGGCGCTCGCCGAGGACGTCGTCGACCTGGTCGCCACCCTCAACGAGGTGGACGTCGCCGTCGCGGTGACCCCGGCCGACCGTCCACTGGCGGACGCGCTGGTCTGGCCCGGTACCGCCGTCCACGAGGTGGCCGAGCCGACGCCGAACGCAGTGTTCGCCGCGTTGGACGGCTACGACCAGGCGGCCGTGCTCTGCGCTGACGTGCCCGACCTGCCCGCGCTGACCGTCGGCAAGCTGCTGCGCCCGCTCACCACCCGGTCGGTCGCCGTGGCGCCGGTGGAGGGGGGTGGGCCGGGTCTGCTCGGAGTGGCCGTACGACTGCCCGTGCCGGAGTGGTTGCCCCCGCTCGACCTGGACACGGCGACGCCAGCGGACGCCCGAGCCGGTGCTCCCGCGCCCGGGGACGTCGCCGTCACGGCCGGCTGGCGCCGCCAGCGCGGACCGGCCGACCTCGCCACCCTGGACCCGGCCTTCGAGGGTTGGGAGGCCACCCGCGCGCTGCTGTCGGGCTCGGGTCGCCCCGCCTGACCAGGCAATCCTGCGCCCCGCCGCAACGGTGACGTGGCGCGGACGCGTGCCGGGTGCCCGCCGCCGAGTGGCGCGGGCACCCGGGCTCGCGCGTCAGGCCTTGGTGTCGCCGTCGGTGTTGGTGTCGCCCTCGGTGTCGTCGGACTGGCCCGGGGCCTTCTCCTCCACCCCACCAGGCGCGGTGAAGTCGAAGCTGTCCAGCTCGCTCAGGTCCGTGTCGTTCATCGCGAAGGCCACCGGGTCGGCGAAGTCGTCGTCCGACGGGAGCAGGTCCGGGTGGCCCCAGACGGCGTCCCGGCCTTCGATGCCGCGGTGCTGGGTGAGCGCCGCCCACAGGGCCGCCGCCTCGCGCAGCCGGCGCGGGCGCAGCTCCAGGCCGACGAGCGCGGCGAAGGTCTGCTCGGCGGGGCCGCCGGCGGCCCGGCGGCGGCGGAACGCCTCGCCCAACCGGACGACGTTGGGCAGGCGGTCACTGGCCGCGCTGTCCACGACGTGGCACACCCAGCCCTCGACCAGGGCCAGCGCGGTCTCCAACCGGGCCAGCGAGGCCTTCTGCGCCGGGCTGTCCTCCGGGGTGAAGATGCCTTCCAGGGCGATCGCCTGCATCGACTCCGGGTCGGTCGGGTCGACCCGGCCCATCGCCTCCTCGATCGCCTCGCGGTTGACCCGGATGCCCGAGGCGTACATCTCCACGGCGCTGAGCACGTGCCCGCGCAACCACGGGACGTGCTGGAACAGCCGCTGGTGGGCGGCCTCGCGCAGCGCCACGTAGAGGCGGACCTCGTCCTCGGGCAGCTCCAGGCCCTCGCCGTACGCGCGGATGTTGGCCGGGATCAGCGCGGCCGTGCCAGCCGGGCCGAGCGGCAGCCCGATGTCACCGGCGGAGAGCACCTCCGCGGCGAGCGAGCCGAGGGCCTGCCCCAGCTGACCGCCGAAGAGCGCGCCACCGAGGGTGGCCACCATCGACTGCATCGGGCCGAGCTGGGCGCGCGCCTCCGGCGGCACCAGGTCGCCCATCGCGCCGACCATGCGGCTGGCCACCGGGTCGCAGAGCTTGCGCCACACGTCGAGCGTCTTGAAGATCCACTCATTGCGGTTCCAGGCGACCGGGGACTGGATGCCCGACGGCCAGGACGAGGCCGGCTCCAACCACAGGTCGGCCAGGCGCAACGCCTCCTCTACCGCGTTGCGCTCGTACGGCGACACCGCCGGGTCGCCGGCGGCGGCGAGCTGGCTGGCCGCCACCTGCCGGGCCAGGTCCCAGTTGACCGGCCCGCTGCCCGGCGCGGAGAGCAGGTGCTGCAACTGCGACATGAACTGCTGCATCTGCGCGGGATCGTTGGGGTCTGGTGGTTGCCCACCCGGGAGCGCGAAACCGAACGGAATATCAGGCACGACGTCTACGGTACGCGGGCCGCGCCCCAGGTAGCCGCCGCTGGCGTTGCGCTGAGGGCGAAGTCGCGCGGCGCATCCGTCGGGTGGGCCCGGAGCAATCGGTACGCTCTGGCGCATGAGACGTCGTGGCCTGACGGTCCTGCTCGGTGCCCTGTTCACCGCCCTGCTGAGCATCGGGGTGCTCCGGGTGCCGATCCCGTACGTGGTGCTCGGCCCGGGCCCGACGGTCAACACCCTCGGCACGGCCGACGGTAAGGAGGTCATCCAGGTCACCGGCCGGGAGACCTCCACCTCCGCCGGCCAGCTCCGGCTGACGACCGTGGGGGTGCAGCCCACGGTGCGGCTCCGCTCGGCGATCGCCGGCTGGTTCTCCCACGACGAGGCCGTGGTGCCGCGCGAGCTGGTCTACCCGCCGGGGGAGTCGACGGAGCAGGTCGAGCAGCGTAACGCCGAGGACTTCAAGGTGTCGCAGACCAGCGCCGAGACCGCCGCGCTGCGTGAGCTGGGCTTCCCCGTGCAGGTGGTGATCAAGACGGTGGCCGCGGACGGCCCGTCCGCCGGGGTGCTCAAGGTCGGCGACGTGGTCACCTCGGTCGACGGTAAGCCGGTGCCGGTGGCCGCCAAGGTCACCGAGCTGATCCGGGCCAAGCCGGCCGGTACGGCCCTGAGCATCGGTTACACGCGCGACGGCACGGCGTCCACCGCGACGGTGACGAGCCGCGAGCAGGACGGCCGGCCGCGGATCGGCGTCGAGATCGACCAGCAGCAGCCGCATCCGTTCACGCTCGGCATCGACCTGGGGGACATCGGTGGCCCGAGCGCCGGCCTGATGTTCGCGCTGGGCATCGTGGACAAGCTGACGCCGGCCGACCTCACCGGCGGAAAGGTCATCGCGGGCACCGGCACCATCGACGACGAGGGCACGGTCGGCCCGATCGGCGGGATCGCCCAGAAGCTGGTGGGCGCGAAGCGTGCGGGGGCCAAGGTCTTCCTGGTGCCGGCGGACAACTGCGCCGAGGCGGTCCGCAATCCGCAGCCCGACCTGCCGTTGCTGAAGGTGGGCTCGCTGGACGAGGCGCTTACCGCTCTGGAGACGTTGCGCGCGGGTGGTCAGCCGACCCGCTGCTGACCGGTGTGACCGTGCCCCGACACGTTCAGAAACACCCCGTACTCTGGGTGCCTGATCGGAGCCGATCACATCGAGCGTGCGGAGCCAACCGTGGTAATGCGTAGCAGCAGCCCCCTGCCGAGGATGAGCCGGCGCGGCCGCGTCACCATCGCTGTCCTGGTCGGGGTGTTCGTGCTCTTCACCCTGCTCGGCTGGGGTGTCCAGGCCTGGACGGACTGGCTCTGGTTCGACGAGGTCCGCTACACCGAGGTCTTCACCGGTGTGCTGGTCACCCGGCTGATGCTGTTCCTCGTCATCGGGCTCGGCATGGCGCTGGTCGTCGGCGGCAACCTGTGGCTGGCCCACCGGCTGCGTCCGCGGCTGCGGCCGCACTCGGTGGAGCAGGCCACCCTGGAGCGTTACCGGATGGTGCTCAGCCCGCGCCTCGGCACCTGGATCGCGCTGACCGCCGCCGTGGTCGGGCTCTTCGCCGGCCTGTCCGCGCAGAGCCGGTGGAACCAGTGGCTGCTCTTTCGCAACGGTGGTGACTTCGGGGTCAAGGACCCGGAGTTCGGGGTGGACATCGGCTTCTACGTCTTCCAGCTGCCGTTCTGGCGCTACCTGCTCGGTGTCGGCTTCACCGCCGTGGTGCTGGCCCTGATCGGCGCGCTGGCGGTGCACTACCTCTTCGGCGGGGTCCGCCTGCAGGGCATCGGCGACCGGATGAGCAACGCGGCCCGCGCTCACCTGAGCACCCTGGTCGCGGTGTTCGTGCTGCTCAAGGCCCTGGCGTACGTGCTGGACCGCCGGGCGATGCTGCTGGAGTACAACGAGGGCGCCAAGTTGTACGGCGCCGGCTACGCCGACGTCAACGCGTTGCTGCCGGCGAAGGAGATCCTGGCGTACATCTCGATCGTCGTGGCGATCGCGATCATCGTGTTCTCCAACGCCTGGATGCGGAACCTGGTGTGGCCGGGCATCTCGCTCGCTCTGCTCGGCGTCTCCGCCGTGGCGATCGGCGGCATCTACCCCTGGGCGGTGCAGACCTTCGAGGTGAAGCCGAGCGCCAAGGACAAGGAGGCGCCGTACATCCAGCGCAGCATCGACGCGACGCGGGCGGCGTTCGGGCTGGGCGCCACCGACACCACCGCGTACGCGGCGAGCAACCTCAAGCCACCGGCGAACCTGGCCACCGACACGTCCGTCGTGTCGAACGTGCGGCTGCTCGACCCGCAGCTGGTCAGCGAGACGTACACCCAGCTCCAGCAGGTGCGGGGCTTCTACGACTTCGGCCCCAAGCTGGACATCGACCGGTACGGGGTGAACGGCAAGACCTCCGACTACGTCGTCGGCGTCCGGGAGATCAACTACGGCGAGCTGACCGACCAGCAGAACACCTGGATCAACCGGCACACCGTCTACACCCACGGGTACGGCCTGGTGGCCGCCCCGGCGAACCAGGTGGTGTGCGGCGGACAGCCGTTCTTCGTCTCGGGCTTCCTCGGCGAGCGGACGCAGGAGGCGTGCTCCTCGCAGACCGAGCAGATCCCGGCCAAGCAGCCCCGTATCTACTACGGCGAGCGGATGGCGCCCGACGACTACGCGATCGTCGGCCAGTCCGACCCGAACAAGAAGGCCGAGTTCGACAGGCCGGTCGGCGAGGGTGGCGGCGAGTCCTACACCTACACCGGCGAGGGCGGCGTCAAGATCGGCTCGTTCACCCGGCGGCTGCTGTACGCCATCAAGGAGCAGGAGTCGAACTTCCTGCTCTCCGAGGCGGTCAACAAGGACTCCAAGCTGCTGTACGTGCGCAACCCGCGGGACCGGGTGGAGAAGGTCGCGCCGTTCCTCACCCTGGACGGCGACCCGTACCCGGCGGTGGTCGACGGCCGGGTGCAGTGGATCGTCGACGGCTACACGACGGCGGCGACCTACCCGTACGCCGAGCGGGTCAACCTCCAGGTCGAGACGACCGACGAGCTGACCAACCGGGGCACCTTCCAGCTGGCCCGGGAGAACGTCAACTACATGCGCAACTCGGTGAAGGCCACCGTCGACGCGTACGACGGCACCGTGACACTCTACGAGTACGACGACACCGACCCGGTGCTCAAGGCGTGGAACAAGGCGTTCGGCGGGGACCTGATCAAGCCGAAGGCGGACATCCCGGTCGAGCTGACGGAGCACCTGCGCTACCCGGCGGACATGTTCAAGGTGCAGCGCAACCTGCTCACCAAGTTCCACGTGACCAACCCGGGTGACTTCTACTCCGCGCAGGACTTCTGGCAGGTGCCGAACGTGCCGGACGCGCCGGACAGCGGCCAGAAGCAGCCGCCGTACTACCTGTTCACCCAGTTCCCGGGCCAGGAGGGTCCGCGGTTCCAGCTCACCTCGGCGGTCACCCCGAACGGCCGGCAGAACCTGGCCGCGCTGATCTCCGGGTCGTACGTCGACGGGAAGCCCCGGCTGGAGGTGCTGGAGCTGCCGGACCAGACCCGGATCTCCGGGCCGGTGCAGGTGCACCAGCAGATGACCAACAACGCGAACATCCGCCAGCAGCTCAACCTGCTCTCCAGCAACCAGGCCCAGGTGCAGTACGGCAACCTGCTCTCGCTGCCCTTCGCCGACGGCATGCTCTACGTCGAGCCGGTCTACGTGAAGAGCAACCAGCAGGACGCGTACCCGCTGCTGCAGAAGGTGCTGCTCTCCTACGGTGACGGCGGCTCGTTCGTGGCGCTCGCCGACAACATCAACGACGGCATCAAGCAGTTGGTCGAGCAGGGTAAGAAGGCCGGGCAGGGCACCTCGCCGCCGCCGACCACGGGTGGTAACCCGACCAACCCGTCGCCGAGCGCGACGCCGACGCCGGGCAGCACGACTCCGCCGCCGGCCGGCGAGCTGGCCACCGCCGCGGACCGGGTGCAGGCCGCCATCACCGAGGTCCGCGCCGCGCAGACCTCCGGCGACTTCGAGCGGTACGGTCGCGCGCTCAAGGCGTTGGACGAGGCGCTCACCGCGTTCCAGCAGGCGCAGCAGGGCGCCAACCCGACCGGCGCGCCGAGCGGCGGTGCGCCGCCGGCGCCGACCGCCACCCCGAGCGCCGGCACGGGCGGCTGACCGGCCGCCCGAGGAGCATCCCGGAGCCCTCGTCGTCGGACCTGTCCGGTCCTGGCGGCGGGGGCTTCGTCGCGTCCGTACGTTATGCCGGCCTGTCGCCTCTCCGACACGCTTTGTCCCGCTGAACCGCAACCCGCGACCGCCTCCCGCCGTCCTTGATGCAACGGGGCGCGGACAAGGGGGCAGGCGTGAGGGACGCACAGAGCTTCGACGAGTTCTACCGCAGCACCGCCCGGCGGACTGCTGCCCGACGTCCACATCGAGGAGTTGGAGGCGAACGATGTCAGCTGAACTCTCCGACCTGTACCGGTCGCTCACCGTCGTGGCCGACGGTGTCGAGGTGGCCCACCCCGAGATGGTCCGTCGGCACGCCGACCGGCGGGCCCGGGTCCGGGTGGCCGGCAGTGCGCTGGCGGTGGCGGTGCTGCTCGGCGGGGTGGCCGTCGGGGGGCGGCTGGCGTTCTCCGCCGACGGGTCCGCGCCGCTGCCACCACCGGCCGGCACGCCGACCTCCCCGCTGCCGACCGGGTCGGCTCTTCCACCCTCCCCGTCGCCGTCCGCGCCGCCGTCGGCATCCCCGGCGCCCTCGTCCCCGACGCCGTCGCGCGCCACGCCGAGCGGTACGTCCTCGGCCGAGCCCACCGGCGCGGCGACCGCCCACCCACCGACCTCGATCCCGGACCGCGCCTTCTTCGTCCTGGCGGCCGCCAACCGGACGGGCCTGGAATCGACCGCGCCGGGCCCGGTCGTGCCGGCGCTGTGCGGGACCCGGTATCCCAGCGACTCGGCCGTGGTGCAGCGCCGCGCTCGGTCGATGGCCTATAAGCGACCGGAGACCCCGACGGGGAGCGTGCCGGACGGCAGTTACCGGCACAGCATCACGATCTACCGTCCCGGCCGCGCCGACGACGCGCTGCGGGAGCTGCGGCAGGCCGTCCGCGCCTGCCCGGAGCAGAGGATGCCCGACGACACCAGGACCTGGCGGCAGCGACTGCTGGACCCGGGGGAGTACGGCGACGAGTCGGTGCTGTTCGAGCTGCGGGCCCCGTACCCGCAGGGCATGGGCGATCCGGGCGCGTACGAGGTGCGACTGGTCCGGGCGGTCCGGGTCGACGACGTGGTGACGGTGCTCTGGGAGCAGGGTTGGGAGTACACCGCCGCCGAGCGCGCGCAGGTCGACGCCGACAGCCGGCGGGCGGTGGCGGCAATCGAGAAATGGCTCGGCTGACGGCGGTATCGGAGTCGTTTTGCGGTGCCCGGGGTCGGTGCGCTACGGTTAACGAGCCGACGCGGGGTGGAGCAGCTCGGTAGCTCGCTGGGCTCATAACCCAGAGGTCGCAGGTTCAAATCCTGTCCCCGCTACGACTGAAAGCCCGTCTCCGGATCTCCGGAGGCGGGCTTTCGCCATCTCCGGGACCCGTGTCCCGGGCCGTCGAGGCCCCCGCTGATCATCGTCGGGGCGGATGGGTTAGGGTTAACCAGTCGACGCGGGGTGGAGCAGCTCGGTAGCTCGCTGGGCTCATAACCCAGAGGTCGCAGGTTCAAATCCTGTCCCCGCTACCACGGAAAGTGCACACCGGAACCCGGTCCCAGATGATGGGGCCGGGTTTTCTGTTTCCCGGCCGGGTGCGGTGCGCGTGGGGGGTCGGCCGGTGGGCGCTACCGACAAGGGGCAGGGTGCAGAAGGGCGGCGGGCCTGCTCCGGTCGCCCGAACGGCGTGAATTCGGCGTGGACCGACGTGCTGAGGTTGCGTCGTTCGGCGAGGATGGGCGCATGTCTTCATTCGGGAAGTGGTGGGGCCGGCTCAGCGCGGTCCTCGGTGCGGTCGTCCTGGCGGTCTTCGTGCCGGTCGCGGCCTGGGCGTCCACGGGGACCGGCGAGTTGGTGGTGGAGGCCGCCCGGCGGCGCTCCCGTGGCGGCGGCTTCGGTTTCCTCGGTCTGCTCTGCTGCCTCGTGGTGGTGGCGATCATCGTGTTCCTGGTGCTGCGTCTGACGCGCAGCCGACGCGGTGGCCCCCCGCGCTGACCGTGGCCCATCCGGCCGGGCGCCCCCCACCCCCCCACCCCCCCCCCGGGCCCGGGCCGGCGGCGGCGGGGGCGGGCG
>NZ_JBEXHY010000166.1:0-9680 GCF_040608295.1 Micromonospora sp. NPDC005197
CATGAAGTTATTGCCCGCCCGCCCGGCGTGTCGGGGCAATAACTTCATGATCAACGCGGGCGGGCGGGCGGGTGGGGGTTGGGGCGGGGTGCGGTCAGGGGAGGTGGGTGGTGGCGTGGCGGCCGGCTGCGGCGACGGACACGAAGTAGGCGTGGTCGGCGTCGAGGTTGCGGCCCATCGTGGACAGCGGCACGGCGCTGGCGCGCAGCGCGGCGTCCAGGCCGGCGGTGGGCACTCGGACGATCCGGTGTCGGGCCGTCAGCGGCGCCAGCGCCGCGTCGACCTCGGCCGCGAGGGCCGGGTCCAGGTCGTCGGGCACCACCAGCTCCGCCGGGGCGAGGGCCACCCGGCCGTACGCGGTGAGGCTGTGGTGCGACACGCCCCGGTGTCGGGGGCGGGGGTCGGCGTCGGAGATGCGCAGTGAGCCGACCGGCCGACCGCCGAGCGTGGCGATCGCGTTGACGGCCTCGCCGACGGCGATGCCGGAGAAACCCCACCGGGTGCCGGTGCCCAGGTTGCCGGGCCCCTGGGCCACGATGGCCACGTCCGCGTCCAGCACGTGGCGGGCGGCGAGCAGGCCGCCGTGCAGGGTGGTGGCCTCCAGGTCGCCGCCGAACGCCTGCCCGACGGTGATCGTCCCGGCCAGCTCGTCGCGCAGCCCGGCGAGCGTGCGGGAGAACCAGGCCGGCAACGCCCCGCCGTCGGTGAGCAGGTACGCCACCCGGGCGTGCGGGGCCTCGGCCCGGATGCCGGCCAGAATCGCCGGCAGCGCCGAGTGCAGGTCGGCGGTGACCACCGGCATCCCACCCAGGTCGTCGGCGTCGGCCAGCAGGGCGCGGTGCGGGCTGGCCTCCTCGTCGACGCCGAGCAGGATCGGCTGCAACGGGGTGTAGCGGGCCTTGACCAGGTGCCCGGCGTCGCGGGTGTCACCGGCGTCCGGCGGGTCCGGCGGCAGCCGGTCCGGCAGGGCCACCACGAGGGCGTACCCGCCGGTGCCCAACCCCATCAGCAGCGCACCGGCGTTGAGCAGCACCCGGTCACCCGGCTCGGGCGTGCCGACCAGCTCGGGATAGGCCAGCGCCCGCATGCGCGTGCCGTCGGGCAGGTCGACGTCGAGTTCCACCGCCCCGGTCCACTGCCGCCGCAGCGCCGCCACCGTCCCCGTCCGCCATCGCACCATGACGGGCACGCTAGCCGCGCGGACCAGCCGGCCCGCGCTCGGGTCGGCCCGCCCCTCAGGCGGGGTCGGGCTCGCCGCCGGCGTCCGCGCTCGGCCTGGCCTGGGTGTCGCGCGCCCGCCCGGCGGCTCCCGGCAGCGAGCGGGTCGGGTCGAGGAAGACGTAGCGGATTTCCGGGTACCGGCCGGTGAGCCGCCGCTCGGCCTCGTCGGCGGTGGCCTCGATGGCCGCGCCGGTGGCCTCGTCACGGAAGTCGACCTTCGCGGCGACGAGGATGTCGTCCGGGCCGAGCTGCATCGTCAGCAGGGTGTCGATGCGCTCGACCTCGGGCAGCCCGGCCAGGTCGCGTTCGATCTCGCGGCGCAGCCGCTCCGGGACGGCCCGGCCGACCAGCAGCGACAGGTTGTTGCTGGCCAGGATCCCGGCGACGGCCAGCAGCAGCAAACCGATCAGGATCGACGCGATGCCGTCCCACACCTCGTCGCCGGTGGCCTGGGACAGGCCGACGCCGAGCGCGGCCAGCAGCAGGCCGATCAGGGCCGCGCTGTCCTCCAGGAAGACCGCCTTGACGGTGGTGTCGGCGGTCAGTCGCAGGAACCGGCGGGGTGTGGTGTCCCAGCGCTGGGACTCGCGGCGGACCTGCCGAACGGCCCGGGCCAGCGAGATCGACTCGATGACGAACGACACCGCGAGGACGATGTACGAGATCAGATAGTTGCCGCTGTGCTCGTGCACGAGGATGGTGGTGACACCGTGGGTGACGGCGAAGCCGGCGCCGGCCACGAAGGTGAACATGGCGGCGAAGAACGCCCAGACGTAGCTCTCCTTGCCGTACCCGAAGGGGTGTCGTTGGTCGGCCGGGCGGGCCCCGCGGCGCAGCGCCTGGAACAGCAGCACCTCGGTGGTCGTGTCGGCGACCGAGTGCGCCGCCTCGGAGAGCATCGCGGCCGACCCGGAGATCAGCCCGGCGACCAGCTTGGCGATCGCGATGGCGAGGTTGGCGGCGCCCGCGACGACCACGGTGCCGACGCTCTCGCTCTCGGTATTCATCTCGCCCTGCGACATGAGGGCAACACTATGGCCGCGGGCGGCGACGCGCCGGGGGAGGGGGCCGATCCGAACAAGTGTGCGGCACGCCCGCGTGGGTGCACGCCTGCGCCGCGTCGGCTGCTAGCGTCTACCCGTGTCGCGGACCCGCACCGAACGCCTGGTCAACCTGGTGATCTGCCTCCTGTCCACGCGACGGTTCCTGACCGCCGCGCAGATCGCCGCGACCGTGCCCGGCTACGAGCACGACCCCGACGACGCGCGCGACCACGAGGCGTTCCAGCGCAAGTTCGAGCGGGACAAGGCCGAGCTGCGCGAGCTGGGCGTCCCGCTGGAGACCGGCACGGCCAGCGTCTTCGACGCCGAGCCCGGCTACCGCATCGCCCACCGCGAGTACGCGCTGCCCGACATCCCCCTGGAACCCGACGAGGCCGCCGCGGTCGGCATCGCCGCCCGCCTGTGGCAGCACGCCGGGCTGGCCGCCGCCGCGTCGTCCGGGCTGGCCAAGCTGCGCGCCGCCGGGGTGGACGTCGACCCGCAGGCCACCCTCGGCATGGAGCCGATGGTCACCGTCGATCCCGCGTTCGCGCCGCTGACCGCCGCCGCGCGGGACCGCCGCGAGGTCGGGTTCGACTACCGGGTGCCCGACCGGGACGCCCCCAGCCGCCGCCGGCTGCAACCGTGGGGCGTGGTCTGCTGGCGCGGGCGGTGGTACGTGGTCGGCCACGACCTGGACCGCGCGGCGACCCGCTGCTTCCGCCTGTCCCGGGTGGTCGGCGCGGTCCGGGTGACCGGCGCACCCGGCGCGTACGAGCCGCCGGCCGGCGTCGACCTGATCAGCCACGTGGCCCGCTGGTCCGGGCCGGTGGAGCGCACCGGCCGGGCCACCGTGCTGGCGACGCCCGGGCGGGCCGCCGGCCTGCGCCGCTGGGCGGTGGAGGTGACCGCCGGGCCGGACGGCGACCAGCTGGTCCTGCCGTACGCCGACCCGGACTCTCTGGCCGGCCAGCTCGTCGGGTACGGCCCGGACGTGCGGGTGCTCGACCCGCCGGAGGTCCGCGAGGCGGTCATCCAGCGACTCAAGGAGATCGCCGTCCGGCACGACGAGCTGACCGTCTCCGGGGGTGCCCGGTGACCCGCCCGGCCGCCCGCGGCGGTTCCCGCGCCTCCGCCGACCGACTGGCGCGGCTGCTCAACCTGGTTCCCTACCTGCTGGCCCGGCCCGGCATCGAGATCGCCGAGGCGGCCGGTGACCTGGGCGTCACCGAACGACAGCTCCGGGAGGACCTGGAGCTGCTGTGGGTGTGTGGGCTGCCCGGTTACGGCCCCGGTGACCTGATCGACATGGCGTTCGACGGCGACCGGGTGACCATCACCTACGACGCCGGCATCGACCGGCCGCTGCGGCTCACCCCCGACGAGGCCCTCGCGCTCGTGGTGGCGCTGCGGATGCTCGCCGAGACCCCGGGCGTGGCCAACCGGGAGGCCATCGAGCGGGCCCTCGCGAAGATCGAGGACGCCGCCGGTGACCTGGTGGGCGCACCGGTCGCGGTCCGGCTGCCCGGGGACACCCGGCGGGTCGAGGCGCTGCGCTCGGCCGTGGAGGGCGGAAAGGCGCTGCGGATCACCTACTACACGGCGGCCCGGGACGAGACCACCGAGCGCGTCGTCGACCCGCTGCGGATGCTGATGGTCGGCGGCCGGGCGTACGTGGAGGCGTGGTGCCGGCGCGCGGAGGCGGTCCGGCTGTTCCGGGCCGACCGGATCGACGCGATCACCGAACTGGACGAGCCGGCCACCGTCCCGCCGCAGGCTGTCCCGCACGACCTCACCGAGGGTGTCTTCCGGCCGTCGCCCGACCTGCCGCTGATCACACTGCGGATCGGGCGGGGCGAGCGGTGGATCACCGAGTACTACCCGTGCGAGCGGGTCGAGGCCGGCGACGGCGACCAGTGGCTCGTCTCGCTGCGGGTGACCGACCTGGGCTGGGCGCGGCGGTTCGTGCTGGGCCTCGGCCCGGACGTCACAGTGGTCGCCCCGGTCGAGCTGGCCGAACAGGTCCGGGCGACAGCCGCCGCCGCGCTCGACGCGTACGCCGTGCCGGCGGCTGTTCCCCGGCGTGCGCCGGCCGATTCCGTGCCGGCCGGCGTGCCGTCGGGCGATCCGGCGGTGGCCGCCCGCACCCAGTAGGCTGACCGGCGTGCTGATCTGGATCGTGCTCGCGGTGGTGCTGCTCCCGCTCGTGGCGCTCGCGCTGGCCGTCCGCCCGGTGCTGAGCCGGCTGCCCCAGCTGCGCCGCGCCGCGGTGGCGTTGCAGCGGCGGGCCACTGAGGCGGAGGCGCTCCGGGAGACCGCCGAGGCGTTGCAGCAGCGCGCCGAGGGTGTCCAGCGCCAGCTCGACACCGCCCAGCAGCGACTCGCCGTGATCAAGGCCAAGCGCGGCTGACCGACCTCTGTCGGCCACCGTCGTCCCCCGGCCGGGTGGCGATGGTTGACTGATCATCGCGGTTGGTCAAGACTTCACCGGCCGGGCCCTGATCATCATCCCCGGCAGGTGGCATTCGGTCCATCCACACGTACGATGGGCTGCGTATCACCCCCCGGACACAGAGCGACTGGAGCTTCTCATGGGTGCCCTCAAGCCGTGGCACATCGCAGTTCTCGTGGTTGTGCTGATCCTGCTCTTCGGTGCGAAGCGGCTTCCCGACGCGGCCCGCTCGCTGGGTCGCTCGCTGCGGATCATCAAGGCCGAGACCAAGAGCCTGCAGGACGACGACCGCGACCTAGCCGAGAAGGCCGACGCGCAGGCCGGCTACCAGCCGCTGCCGCCGCACGCCGGGCAGCAGGCGCCGTACGCCGGGCAGCCGCAGCAGGCGCCGTACCAGCAGGCGCCGGCGCAGCAGCCGGTCGTCGACCCGGTGCACCGCGTCCGCGACAACTGACCGAAGGGCTCCACCACCGTGGCCTTCGCCCTGCGTAAGCGCGGCCCGAGCACCTTCGAACGGGCCGCCGACGGCTCGATGACGCTCATCGAGCACGTCCGCGAGCTGCGCAACCGTCTGTTCCGCGCCTCGCTGGCGATCCTTGTCGGCTTCGGCTTCGGCATCTGGCTGGCCGAGCCGGTGCGGCATTTGCTGTCGCAGCCGTACTGCGACCTGCCGGGGTCGAAGGACGCGTCCGGCAAGTGCCTGTTCGTCCAGCTCGGCCCGGCGGACCTCTTCCTGTTGAACCTGAAGATCGGCCTCTGGGTGGGCCTGATCATCGCGGCGCCGATCTGGCTCTACCAGCTCTGGGCGTTCATCGCTCCCGGTCTGCACCGGCACGAGCGGCGCTACGCCTACGCCTTCACGGCCCTGGCGGCACCGCTCTTCGCCGCCGGCGCGGTGCTGGCGTTCTTCGTCACCGCCAAGGGCCTCGAGTTCCTGATGAACGTGTCCGGCGATGACATCTCGACAACGCTGGAAGTCACCCGCTACATCTCCTTCGTCACCAACCTGATCCTGCTGTTCGGGGTGGCGTTCGAGTTCCCGCTGATCGTGCTGATGCTCAACTTCGTCGGCCTGGCGAGCGCGAAGCGGCTGCTCAGCTGGTGGCGGGTGGCGATCTTCGTGTTCTTCGCGTTCTCCGCCGTGGTCACCCCCACCCCGGACCCGTTCGGCATGACCGCCCTGGCGGTCTGCCTCTCCGCGCTCTACTTCGGCGCGGTGGGCGTCGCGTTCCTCAACGACAAGCGGCGTGGGCGGGGCAAGGAGGTCTACGCCGGTCTCGACGACGACGAGGTCTCGCCGCTGGAGTTCGACACGGACCCGGTCGTGGCCGGGCAGCGGGTCGACGCGACCGCGCCGATCGGCGCGCCCGAGCCGATCGCGAAGCCGGCGCCCATCGAACGCCGCTACGACGACATGACCTGACGGCCCCGCGCCGCCGGAGTCCACCGACGCCGTCCCCGCCTGCCGGGGGCGGCGTCGTCGCGTCAGCGGCCCCGTCAGACGCTCACCCCACGCGCCGGCGGTGAGACTGATCGTGACGTTGGCCGCCCCTGGTGAACGGCGGGTGTCCGACCGGTACGGTGCTGCCCGTGACCGCAGACGATCACCTGCCCGGCCCGCCCACCGACGGGCCGATCGAGCGCACCCCGCCCGCCCGCGACTCGGTCGACCGCGCCCGGGACGAGGGTGGCCCGGTGGCCGTGCTCGCCAACCCCACGGCCGGTCGGGGGCGGCACCGGGCGCTGCTGCCCCGACTGCTGGACGGGCTGGCCGCCGCCGGCCGCCCGGTCCGGTTGCTGTCGGCGTCCAGTCCGGACGAGGCGGAGGCGGCGTGTCGTACCGCGATCGCCGACGGCGTCGGCGCGCTGGTCGCGATCGGCGGGGACGGCACCGTACACCGGGCCATGCAGGCCGTCGCCGGCACCGACGTGCCGTTCGGGCCGGTACCGGCCGGCACCGGCAACGACTTCGCCCTCGACACCGGCTTTCCGGCCGATCCCGTCGCCGCCGTGGCGGTGATCGCCGAGGCGCTGCGCGCCGGCCGGACCCGCGTCGTCGACCTGGCCCGGATGACCGGCGCCGACGGGGCCGAGCGCTGGTACGGCGCCGTCCTCGCGGCGGGCTTCGACGCGATCGTCAACGAGCGCGCCAACCGGATGCGCTGGCCGCGCGGCGCCCGCCGGTACGACCTGGCGATCGTGGTCGAGCTGGCCCGGCTCCGGCCCCGCCGCTACACGCTGCGCCTGGACGGGGTGCCGCACGAGATGGACGCGGTGCTGGTGGCGGTGGGCAACTGCCCGACGTACGGCGGTGGGATGCGGATCTGCCCCGACGCCGATCCGACCGACGGGCTGCTCGACGTGGTGGTGGCCGGTCGGGTCGACCGGCGGACCCTCATCCGGGTCAAGCCGCGCATCTACCAGGGCACCCACGTGAGTCACCCGCTGGTGAGCAGCTACCGGGCCCGCACCGTGGAGCTGGCCGCCGACGACATCGTCACGTACGCCGACGGGGAACGCTCGCTGCGCCTGCCGGTGACGATCACTGCCGTGCCGGGGGCGCTGCGACTGCTGCTCTGACCCGTACCGCGCCGATGCTGGCGGCGATGACCAGCACGATGGCGGCGCATTCCAGCAGCGTCAGCGCCTGCCGCAGCACTAGCCATCCGGCGAGGGTGGCGATGGCCGGGCCGAGGCTCATCAGCACCGCGAAGGTGGCGGTGGGCATCCGGCGCAGCGCCAGCAGCTCCAGGGTGTACGGGAGCCCGGAGGCGAGCACCGCGAGGGCGGTGCCCAGCGCCAGCACCCTCGGGTCGAGCAGGACGGCGCCGCCGTCGACGATGCCCAGCGGCAGGGTGACCAGCGCGGCGAGGGTCAGTGCGAGGGCCAGCCCGTCCGCGCCCGGGAACCGGCCGCCGACCCGCGCGCTGAGCACGATGTACGCCGCCCACATCGCGCCCGCGCCGAACGCGAAGGCCACCCCCGCCGGGTTGAGCCGGTCGAAGCCGCCCTGCCCGAGCAGCGCCACCCCGGCCAGCGCGAGCCCCGCCCAGCACCAGCTCGCCAGCCGACGGGCGGTGAACACCGACAGCGCCAGTGGGCCGAGCACCTCCAGGGTCACCGTCGGGCCGAGCGGGATCCGCTCGATGGCCTGGTAGAACAGCGAGTTCATGCCGGCCAGGGCCAGCCCGAACGCGCCGGCCGCGAGCCAGGCCGAGCGGTCGTACCCCCGAAGCCGGGGCCGGCACACGACGAGCAGCAGCACCGCCGAGATCGTCAGCCGCAGGGTGACCGCCCCGGCCACCCCGGTACGCGGAAAGAGCAGCGCGGCCAGGGCGGAGCCGAACTGCACCGACAGCGCCCCGCCGAGCACCAGCCCCACGGCGAGGACGCCGCCGCGGCGCTGCGGGGGCGCGTCGGCCGGGCGCGTTGCGGGCAGCAGGGTCTCCGTCACGAGCACGACGCTAGGCGGTCAGCCCGCAGGGCTCTCCGGCGGTGTCGACCGTCGGGAAGAACGCGAGCCGCGTCGCCCGGCTGGTGGCGAGCGGGTCGCGCTTCGGGGATACGAGAGCGTCGATGGCCAGCTATCCTGCTCGGACCGGTATTGATCCACAGTTGGGAGCTGGCATGCGCCTCGCCATGGTCACGGTCTCCGCTTCGCCGCGAGGGCACGCCCGGCACTGATCGGGCGCCGCCGGAGATCACCTCCGGGGGTCTGGTGCTCCTCGCCGCGGAGCGGTCCCACGACGACCGTTTCCTTCCCTGGCTCGAGGAGCTCTTGTGCGTGCCCTTATATCCGCGCGTCTCGGCGCGGACTTCACCAAACTGTGGACCGCTGCGGCGGTGTCCAACGTCGGCGACGGTGTCACCATGGCCGCCGGCCCGCTGCTGGTCGCCTCCGTCAGCGACAACCCGGCCCTCATCGCCGGCGCCGTCTTCGCGCAGCAACTGCCCTGGCTGCTGTTCGCCCTGGTCAGCGGTGCCTACGTCGATCGGCTCGACCGTCGCCGTCTGGTCGTGGTCGTCAACCTGGCCCGCGCCGCGGCCCTGGCGGCGTTGTCGACGACCATCGCGACCGGAACCGTCTCGGTGGCCGTCATCTACGCGGTGCTCTTCCTTCTGGGTACGGGCGAAACCCTCGCGGACACCGCGCTGGGTGCCCTGCTCCCGGCGGTGGTCGCCCCGGAGGAACTGCCGCGCGCCAACGCTCGGCTCTACGCGAGCTTCACCATCGGTAACCAGTTCGTCGCGAAGCCGCTGGGCGCGTGGTTGTTCGTCGTCGCGGCGGCGGTGCCGTTCGGGGTCGACGCGCTCACCTTCGCGACGTCCGCAGCGCTGATCGCGGGCATCCGGCGCGTCCCCGTCGTTGGCGATCCGCCTCGGCGGGCCTCGCTGCGTGCCGAGGTCGCCGCCGGCGTGCGGTGGTTGTGGCGGCACCGACTGCTGCGGACCCTCGCCGTGAGCATGGGACTGGGCAACATCGCGTTCGGTGCCGCGTTCGCCGTGTTCGTGCTCTACTGCCGGGAGCGCCTGGGTGTATCCGCCGTCGGCTACGGCTTTCTGTTGTCCGCCTTCGCGGTCGGCGGCCTGGTCGGCACCGCAGTCGCCACGATGCTCACGCGCGCGCTCGGCAGCGCCACCGTGTTGCGTGCCGGCCTGGCGATCGAGGTCGTGACGCACGTGTGCCTCGCGACCACGACGACACCCTGGGTCGCCGCCGTCGTGCTGGTCGTGTTCAGCATCCATGCCATGGTGTGGGGCATCACCGTCACCTCGGTCCGGCAACGGGTCGTGCCTGCGCACCTGCGCGGCCGGGTCGGCAGCGTGTACGCATTGCTGGATCTCGGCGGCGCGGCGCTGGGCTCGCTCCTCGGCGGCCTGTTCGCCAGCGCCTGGGAGATCACCACACCGTTCTGGATCGCCGCCGTCGCGATGGCGGCGATCGCCGCCATCGCCTGGCGGCCCCT
>NZ_JBEXHY010000167.1:0-9485 GCF_040608295.1 Micromonospora sp. NPDC005197
GGACCGCCCACGATCCGGTCCTGCTGCGCGCCGCCGGCCATGCCCAGCAGTGGCCCGGTGCCGCCCGCGCTGCGCAGGTAGAACAGCAGGTGCAGCAGGGACAGCTCGTCCGCGGCGGTGGCCAGCAGCCCGCCGGCGAGCAGCCGCCCCAGGTAGTCGGCCGTGTCGGTGTCCCCGGCCGTGGCGCGCAGCCAGCCGCCGAGCGTCGTCGCGTCCCACCGTGCGGCCTCCGGCGCCCGCCACGGCTCGGCCGGGTCCAGGACGGCGGCGTACCCGTCGAGCAGCCCGAGTACCCGGGCGACCTGCGCCGGCGGGTCGGGTCGCCGCTCGCCGGCCCACAGCAGGGTGGACGCGCCGAGCGCCGCCGAGGCGAAGGTGACCAGCCCGTGCTCGGCGACCAGCGCGTACATCCGGTCCTGGGTCGGGCCGATCCACTGGGCGCCCAGGTCGAGCTGCGTCCCGTCGGGCAGCCATCGGGTCAGCACCCGCCCGCCGACGCGGTCGCGGGCCTCCCGCCCCCGCACGCGCGCGCCGGCCCGGTGCAGCGCCGCCGCGGCGGCGAGACCGGAGAAGCCGGCGCCGACCACGACCACCCGGAGGCCCTCGGACACGGCGACGTTCTACCCCAAAGCGTCGGGCATATGACTCTTCGCCGGCCCGCAGCGATGATCGCGGTCCGGGTGGGGTGGCATCGACGGTCCTATACTGTGCCTACCGGTCGTGGAACCCGTGAGCGGAGGCGGGCGTGCCACTCTTTTTCCTGAGTTACGCCCAGGAGGACAACCGCAACAGCCAGATACAGGAGTTCTTCGTCGATCTCAGCGAGGCGGTGGCCGGGCTGGCCGCCCTCCACTGGGACGAGGCGGGGTTCATCGACGGGCACATCCCGCTCGGCAGCACCTGGCCGGACACCCTGTCCGACGCGTTGTCCACCAGCGCCTGCCTGGTCGCGCTCACCTCGCCGCGGTACGTCGTCAGCGACTACTGCGGTCGGGAGTTCCAGGTCTTCGCCGACCGGATCGACGAGCACGAGCGGCAGTTCCACGTTCGTCCGCCCGCGATCGTGCCGGTGCAGTGGCTCCCGTGCGACCGGCTGCCCACGGCGGTCGCCGGCTTCCAGTACCGCAACTTCCACACCGGCACCGCCTACGCCCAGGACGGCCTGCTCACCCTCAAGCAGCGCAAACGGCACGAGGACGATTACAAGGACTTCGTCGACGCGCTCGCCCGGCACATCGTGCAGACCGCCCGCGACCACACCCTGCACCGGCCGGCGCAGCGCCCCGTGCTGTCCAAGGTGACCAGTGCCTTCGACCGGCCGGCGAGGCCGCAGGCGCACCACGGCCCGAGCATGTCGACGGCGGTGCAGCGGGCCACCAGTGCCCGGCACGTGCACATCGTGCTGGTCGCCGGCAGCTCCGCCGAGCTGGCCGGCAGCCGGCCCGGCGCCGAGGACCGCTACGGCGCGGTCTCGCGGGACTGGCGGCCGTACCGGCCCGAGCTGGAGGTGCCGATCGGCAGCTGGGCCGGGGCCATCGCCACCACCAAGAGCTACGGCTGGACAGTGGAGGACGCCGAGGAGCTGGCCGTGGTCCGGGAGTGGGCGCGGGCGCACAACCAGATCGTCGTGCTGGTGGTCGACGTCTGGTCCGCCGACCTGCCGCGCTACCAGGTCAGCCTGATCGGCTACGACCGGGACGTGAACTCGCCCCGGGCGCCGGTGCTGGTGCCGTGGACGGCCGCCGACGACGCGGCTGCCGGCGGCAACCGCAAGATGTGGGACACCCTGGCCCGGGTGCTCCCGCATCACGTGCTGCACAACACCCGCGACGTGTGGCGCACCGAGATCGCGACCTCCGCACGCTTCCAGGAGGAACTGGAGGACGTGCTGGTGGTCGAGCAGGGTCGGATCTACCGCACGGGCACGGTCTACCAGGAGCCGCCCACCGACGGCTCCGGTCTTCGCCCGATCCTCGAAGGTCCCTAGGGGAGGCACGCCATGGCGGTGAACGAGACGGCACGCGGCCAGATCGTGACCTTCTACTCGTACAAGGGCGGCACCGGCCGCACGATGGCGCTGGCCAACGTGGCCTGGATCCTGGCCAGCCAGGGGTTGCAGGTGCTGGTCGTCGACTGGGACCTGGAGTCTCCGGGCCTGCACCGCTACTTTCATCCGTTCCTGCGCGACAAGGAGCTGCGCGCCACCCCCGGCGTCATCGAGATGATCTGGGATTACTCGATCGCCACGATGCAGCGCAACCGTGACGAGGACTCCCAGGAGATCCTCACCGGTCATGCCAAGATCCAACGACGCGCGGTCTCGCTGAACTGGGACTTCAGCCACGGCGGCGTGATCGACTTCGTGGCCGCCGGGCAGCAGGACTCGGCGTACTCCCGGCTGGTGAGCACCTTCGACTGGGCCAACTTCTACGAGCGGCAGGGCGGCGCGTCGTTCATCGACGCGGTCCGGGCGCAGATGCGCGCCGAGTACGACGTGGTGCTGATCGACAGCCGCACCGGCCTCAGCGACGTCGCCGGCATCTGCACCGTCCAACTGCCCGACCTGGTCGTCAACTGCTTCACCATGTCCACCCAGAGCATCCGTGGCGCGGCGGCGGTGGCCCGCTCCATCCGCAGCCAGCGCCCGGACGACCCGCCGCTGCTGCTGCCGGTGCCGATGCGCGTGGAGGACGCCGAGCTGCGCAAGCTGGAGACCGGTCGGGACCTGGTCCGCGCCGAGTTCGCCCCGTTCCTCGACCACCTCTCCGACGCGGCGGCCGCCCGCTACTGGAACACCATCGAGGTGCCGTACCGCACGTTCTACGCCTACGAGGAGATCCTCGCCGCGTTCGGCGACCGGCCCGAGCAGGTCGGCACCCTGCTGGCCGCGTACGAGCAGCTCGCCTCGGTGATCACCGACGGGCGGATCACGCAGCTGCACCCGATCGGCGAGACGGACCGTCGCCGCTCGCTGGCCGAGTTCGAACGGAGCCGGCTCACCGCCGAGCAGGCCGTGCTGCTCAGCTACGCCTCCGCCGACCGGCTCTGGGCCGAGTGGATCACCGACCAGTTGGAGGACGCCGGGCTGCGGGTGGACCGCCGCGCGCTGGACGTGCCGCTGCTCGCCGGCGGGCGGGCCGAGTTCGACCGGGCCGTCAGCGGCGCCAGCCGGGTGCTGGCCGTGCTCACCCGGCACTACGCGAGCACCTCCCTCGCGGGTGAGGTGTGGAAGACCGCCACCGGCCGCGACCAGCTCGGCGGCGGGGGAGTGCTGGTGCCGCTGCGGGTCGACGAATCGCGGCTGACCGCCCCGTACAGCGAGCACAGCCCGGTCGACCTCACCGACAGCGACCCGTCCACCGCGCGGACCCGGCTGCTGGAGGCGGCGGGAACGCCGACGATCACGGCCGGCGGTCGCGCGGTCGGCCGGTTCCCCGGCCCGTTCCCGGCGATCTCCAACGTCCGCCAGCACGGGACGCCGTTCGTCGGCCGCGCCGCCCAGCTGGAGGCGCTGCGCGACCGGCTCACCACCTCGCCGGACTCGGCCACCCAGGTCGTGCACGGCCTCGGCGGCGTCGGCAAGACCCAGCTCGCCGCCGAGTACGCGCTGCGCTTCGGCCGCGACTACGACCTGGTCTGGTGGATCCCGGCGGACAGCGAGGACCGCATCCGCGGTGGTCTGGCCGACCTCGGCCAGGCGATGGGGCTGGGCACGGGCGGCGGCGCCGAGGCGGCCCGCCGGGTGCTCGACACGCTGCGCCGCGCCGGGCCCGACCGGCGCTGGCTGATCGTCCTGGACAACGCCGACAAGCCCACCCGCGCCACCCGGTCGCTGCTGCCGCAGGGGCCCGGCCACGTCCTGCTCACGACCCGCGACCAGAGCTGGAGCGAGTACGCCACGGCGACCGAGCTGACCGTCTTCGACCGCGCCGAGAGCGTCCAACTGCTGCGCGACCGGGTCCGCGGGCTCACCGAGGCCGAGGCCGCCCAGGTGGCCGAGAAGCTCGGTGACCTGCCGCTCGCCGTCGAGCAGGGCGCGGCGTACCTGCGGGCCAGCGCCATGCAGGTCGAGAAGTACCTCAGCTCGCTGGACACCCCCGGCCTGCTGCGCATCCTCGACGGCCGGCAGTCCGCCGGCTACTCCAAGGCGCTCGCCGCGACCTGGCTGTTCACCCTCGGCCAGTTGCGCGAGGAGAAGCCGGCGGCGGCCCGGCTGCTGGAGCTGTGCTCGTTCTACGCGCCGGAGCCGATCCCGGTCGCGATGCTCACCGGCGACCGCTTCGCCAGTTTCATGGCCCCGATCGACCCGACGCTGACCGACCCGATCCTGCAGGGCCTGGTCACCGCCGAACTGGGCCGCTACGGCCTGGCCCAGGTCGACGCGGAGAACAACTCGGTGCGGATCCACCGGCTGGTCCAGCTCGTCATCCAGGACCAGCTGGCCGACCCCGACGAGGCCCGCCGGGAGGCCCAACTGCTGCTCGCCGCCGCCAGCCCACGCGACCCCGACAGGCCGGTCAACTGGCCGCGGTACGCCGAGCTGTGGCCGCACGTACGCCCCAGCGGCCTGCACCTGTCCACGATGGACGAGGCCCGGCAACTGGTCGTGGACATCGTGCGCTACCTCTACCGCCGGGGCGACTACGACACCAGCCGCGCACTGGCCGAGGAGTCGCTGGCCGCGTGGCGCGACACCGACGAGGACGACCCCACCAAGCTGCGGATGCGCTTCCACCTGGCGAACGTCCTGCGCGCGCAGAGCCACTTCGACGGGGCGTACGAGATCGACCGGGACGTCTACGACCGGCAACGGCGGATCTTCGGCGAGGAGCACCTCTACACCCTGATGACGGCCCGCAGCCTCGGTGCGGACCTGCGCGCCCAGGGTCTCTACCACGAGGCCGAGGCGCAGGACCGGCGCACCCTGGAGCTGAGCGTGCGCAGCTTCGGCGACGACAGCGGCCGTACGCTGACCGCGGAGAACAACCTCGCCGTGTCGCTGCGCCTGGTCGGTGACTTCCGCGGCGCTGCCGCGCTCGACCAGAATATCCACGAGCGGCGGCGGGACCGCTTCGGTGAGGAGGATCCGTCCACCCTCGCCTCGGCCAGCAACTACGGGCGTGGCCTGCGCGACACCGGCGAGCTGTGGCGGTCGCACAGCGTCCTGCAACGCACCTACACCATCCAGCAGAAGGTGATCGGCGCGGACCATCCGGAGACCCTGCGGACGGCGAAGGAGCTGGCGCTCACCCTGCGTCAGCTCGGGCGCTTCGCCGACGCGCACCGGCTGATCGAGCGGACCGTGGTCCGCTACCAGCGCACCCTGGGCGGTGAGCACGCCGACACCCTCTCCGCCGAGATGGCCCTGGCCACCACCTGGTCGGCGGTGGGCGACAACCAGACCGCCCTGCGGGTGGCACGCCGCCTGCGCGACGGCTACAACGAGGTGCTCGGCGAGTCGCACGCCATCACCCTGGCCTGCCTGAACAACCTCGGCGTGCTGCTGCGCAAGCAGGGCGACCACACCCAGGCCCGCGAGCTGTCCCAGCGGGTCCGCGACCAGTTGCTGACCAACCTCGGCGAGCGGCACCCACACACCCTGCTGGCCACCCTCAACCTGGCCAACGACCTGTTCGCCCTCGGCGATCGCGACAACGCGTTGCTGCTGGACACCACCGCGTACGTGGAGCTGACCCGGGCGCTGGGCGCCGAGCACCCGGACACGCTCTCCGCCTCGGTCAACCTGGCGTTGAGCCGGCAGGCCACCGAGAGCGAGGCGGACGCCGGCCGGGCGCTCTACGACGAGGCGTTCGGCCAGTTGGTGCAGCTCTTCGGCGGTGACAACCCGCGGGTGATGCAGGCCCGCCAACGGGAACGCTCCAACGCCTACATCGAACCGGCGCTGCTCTAGTGGGACGGGATGGTGCATATGTCGAGGCGGCGTAGGCCACGGAGCCGGGTCCCCGCCGAAGGGCCGCCGCAACCATCGAACGGGTCGTCGAGGTCGCGCAGGATGGCATCGCGGTTGGCGGCGATCGTCGGCGCGAGCGGCCTGCTGGCCGCCCTCACCGGCGTGGTGGTCGCCCGCAGCTTCGATCCGGTGGTCGATGGGGCCGCGGACGTAATCGGCAGTGACCCGTTGCAGGTGTACGCGGTTCCGGACCGCGACCTGGGCGCGGAGCTGGATGCTGCCTGGGTGTCGGGCCGTCCACTGCCGTCGAGCATCACGACGGGCGGTCAGAGCCCGGAGCGGCTCACCGCTGTCCTGCTCGCCGCGGGCGTGGTCCGGGCGGGTCAGGCCACGACCGCGGTCACGATCGAGAACAAGCGCTCTGATACGGCTGTCCTGACCGCGATCACCGCCTCCGTGCACCGGCGTGCCGTGCCGCTGAGCGATTCCTTGGTCGTCATTTCGCGGGCGGGGGGTGGCCCCGGTGCGGGTCCGGTCGCGCTCGGATTCGATCTTGACGGGCCCAGTCTGTCCGCGCAGGCGTTCGGCAAGCACGACGTCTTGACCGGTCCGTATCTTGACACAACCGGCCTCACGCTGACCGGCGGCGAGAAGCTGAGGTTCAATTTCGTCGGACGTACGAAATCCAGCTATGTCGAGTGGTCAATCAAGATCGACTATGTGGTCAGTGGTCGGGCCCGGACGCTGACGGTGCTTCCGGGCGGCTCTCCCATGCGGGTGACCGCACTGATCAGCCGCTATTCCCACTCGTACCGATGGAATGACGAGGGCGTGCAACGGGTGCCGGTCGAGCAGGTGTGCGGCTCGGACTGCCGGCGTGAGCAGTGGCGGAAACCGGAATGAGGAGCGGGTTCGGGATAAGGCCTGGCGTGCGCATCGTCCTCCTGACTGTCGTCCTCTTGGTGCCGTCCCTCCTGACGGCGCTTCTCGTGGTGCGGAACGAGGGCCGACACCAACCATCCGGAACGCCCGACGTCCAGCCCGTCGACACGGCGTCAACACCACCGGCCACAGTGCGCGCGGACGTGGTGCCCTTCCAGATCGGCGCGCTCGCCACGCCGCTGAAGACCGGCGAGAAGCCGCCTCCCGCCCGTACCTGTGCGGAGGCGATGAATTGGATGCGGGCGATAGGTGGCGCGGCCATCGGTGAGGCACGGGCAGAGATCTCGATCCGAGTCCCGAGACGGGTGCAGGTCAACGTCCGCGACATCCGGGTGCGAACCGTCGACTCGGAGGCCGTCGACCCTCGAGCCGCCGTCGTCTGCACCAACTCCGACTACACGGTGGATCCTCGTCCGGGGAACTGGCGCTTCGCGGAGACGTTCGGCATCCTGGGCGCGCCCGCATCAACCAAGACCGAGGTCGTACAGCTTGCGAGGCCCGAAGAGTCCGTCGATCGGCCGGCAGTCAGAATGTCGTACCTGGGCGTGACCAGCGAGGACCTGGACGTGCCGGCCGGCGGGGACCTGCGGGTGCCGTTCTACGTGACGGGGCATGGCGGGCCCGCCCACCGGATCGGGTTCCAGATCGAGGTCGACGTGACGATCAACGGCGTCCAGGAAACCCACATCCTCGACGATGGTGGCCGCCCCTTCTCCCTCTACGACAGCACGTTGCGCTACCTCGACGCCAACTACGACTGGCTGGCGGACAAGAGGGAGTGGGTGGTCAATGGAGGCGATCGGACCATTTCGGTCGCTCCGGCCACTGTGCCGACGACCAGGTGGTGCAAGGCGCTCTCCCTCGCCGAGGTCCGACGGGTGCTGCGACAGTGGGTGGAGGCGCAGTCGTTCGACTCGGATTTCCGGCCCAGCTGCGCGTGGTTCGACGGCGCCGTACGACTCAATCTCGCCCTGGACCTCGAGCCAGACGAAGCGTCCGCGAGGGCCGAGTTCGCCTCCATGCGCAACGGGACGCTCGGCCTCGGGGGCGGCATCAAGCCGCACGTCGTCGACATCGGAGACGAGGCGGTGGCGGCGGCCGGTTCCGGCATCTACGAGGTTTTTGTCCGAAGTGGTGCGGAGATGATGAGCCTTACCCTCGGCGATCCCGAATTCCGGAATGACCCAGCGGTGCTGAGCGCGCTCGTCGAACTCGCCCGAACCGCCGCCGAACGCCTCTGGTGACGACGGCTCGGCCGCTTCCTCGTGGACGGGTTCACCATGATCACCGACGTTGCGTCAGGGCGGCTGCCACCGTGAGCACATCGGTATCAGGGACCGCCTGATGGGTTGCGCGGACCAGGTCCGGCCGCGCCATCAAGGTGTGCGCCGCGTCGGAGTGGCCGCCTCGACGGGCAGCGAGCATCAAGCCGACCCACGCGTCGCTGTCTTCGGGATCATCGATCAGCCGCCGCTGGTACGCCATCAACGCGCCCGCCACGTCACCTGCGACGTAAGCCCGGTCCGCCGGATCGTCAGGGAAAAACCCGCTGCCGGGGGCGACGAGCTGGCGGCGCACCGCCGCCTCGGGGCCACTGCGCACGGCTAGCGCGGGTCGAGCCGCGGTGGCCGTCACGATAGGTGCGGGGCCGCCGCCCGACCATGGCTCGCCTCGCCGCACGGCGCGTAACGCCAGCTCGACCTCCATGGGGTCGGGAACCAGGTTGGCCAGGCCCCAGCGCACCGCGCTGGCGTCCGCCACGTCCCGCACCGCCGCCTCGACCGCGCCGTCGACCGGGTCGCGCCAGCCGCGCAGGGTGCTCGCCATGTCGGCCACGAACGCCCGGCCGGCCGCGGTCAGCTCGGCCGCGTCGGCGAGCTGCCGGACCGCGCGGATGGTCTGCTCCCGCCAGTACGCGTACTCGAACGCGGCGGCTGTGCCCTCGTGTCGCCGGCAGCGCCACACCTCGGCCACTCCCAGGTGCGCGTACGCGCCCTGCAGCAGCGCGCCGACCGGGCGCGGGTCCAGTCGCCAGGGCGCCCGGTAGCGGGCCGGCCCTCCCGGGCGGTGAAGCGGAACCAGATCGAGCAGCGCGCCGAGTTTGGTGTGCTGCAACTCGTGGACGAGCAACAGCGCGAGGGTCCGCGCGTCGGCGGGCACGGAGAGCGCGATGGCGCCGAGCGCGTCCCTGCTGGTGGCGCTCACCGGGTTGCCCGAGGGCGGCGGTCGCAGCGGCACGAGTGTGCGCAGCAGCCCGGCCAGCGCGTCGGCGTGCGCCGGAAGGTGGGCACGCAGCCACTGCCCGGCCTCGGCGGTGAGCCGGTCCAGTCGGTCGGCCGACACGTCGTCCAGTCGGGGTGCCGACGGCCGGTGGTAGCAGTCGCGCCACGGGTCCTGGTCGTCGACCAGCACCTCGACCGCGTCGAACGGCCTGGTCCTGCGGACCGGCAGCCAGCCGATCCCGCCGACGCCCGCGTCGAGCAGCCGGCCACCGCCGGCCTCGACCCGTACCCCGTCCGCGTCGCCGCTGGCGGCGTCGATCCGCAGCGTGCCGGCCTCGCCGGACAGCCGCACCGGGCTGTCGAAGGGCAGGCCCGTCGCCGCGCCGACGGTGGGCCCGGGCTAGCTGAAC
>NZ_JBEXHY010000168.1:0-9423 GCF_040608295.1 Micromonospora sp. NPDC005197
GCTCGACGTGCCGGCCGTACGCCAGGAGAACACCCTCTTCGACGGCCGGGACCTGGTCGGCGCGACCACCGCCCGGCTCGGGGCCGCGCTGCGCCGGCACGGCCTCGTGGAGCTGCCGCCACCCGCCGCCGCCCTCGCCGTGGCCCCGCCCAGCGTGGCCGCCCAGGCCGGCTGGCCGATGCGCTACACGTCCTACGTGGGCGGTGGTGAGCTGCCGGCCTGGCTGCGCGAGCCGGGCGAGCGACAGCGGATCCTGGTCACCCGCAGCACCCTGACCGGCCCCGGCGACCGGGGCCCGATGCCCGCCGTGGTGGCCGCCGCGGCCCAGGTGGACGCCGAGATCGTGCTGGTCCGGCCCGACGAGCGCTCGGCCCGTTCGCTGCCCGGCAACGTCCGGGTGGTCGACTGGATCCCGCTCGACGAGGCGTTACCGGCGAGCGCGGCGCTGGTGCACCACGGCGGGGCGGGCAGCGTTTACGGCGCCCTCGCCGCCGGCCTGCCGCAACTGGCCACGGTGGGCCCGGGGGACCGGCGGCACAACGCCGAGCTGGTGGCCCGCCGGGGCGCCGGCCTCGCGCTGCGTCCGGCCGACATCACCGCGCAGACACTGACCCAACTGCTCACCGACGAGAGCCTGCGGACGGCCGCCGGGCAGGTCAGCCAGGAGATCGCCGCGATGCCACCGCCGACGGCCCTGGTGGCCCGGCTGACGGCGCTGGTCTGATCCCCGCCCCGCGTGCCACAGCCGCGCCCACGCCCGGCTGCGGCAGGATGGCCTGATGCGACACGTCGTGCTGTTCCACTCCGTGTACGGGCTGCGGCCGGCCGTTCGTGCCGCCGCCGACCGGTTGCGCGCCGCCGGGCACCAGGTCACCGCCCCCGATTTGTACGGCGTCCCGGCCGCCGACACCGTCGAGGAGGGCTTCGCGCTGCTCGACAAGATCGGCCACGAGGTGGTGCTCGACCGGGCCCGCGCGGCGCTGCGCGACCTGCCGCCGCAGACGGTCCTCGCCGGTTTCTCGATGGGCGCCGGCGTCGCCGGGGCGCTGCTCGCCGAGCGCCCCGACGCCGCCGGCCTGCTCCTGCTGCACGGCACCGGCGGCGCGCCGGACACGGCGCGGCCCGGGTTGCCGGTGCAGCTGCACGTCGCCGACCCGGACCCGTACGACGCGCCGGACGAGGTCGACGAGTGGCAGCGGGCGATGACCGACGCCGGCGCCGACCTGACCGTGTTCCGCTACCCCGGCGCCGGACACCTGTTCACCGACCCGGACCTCGCCGAGTACGCCCCGGACGCCGCCGCGCAGGTCTGGCCCCGGGTGCTGGCCTTCCTCACCGCCGACTGAGCGCCGGCCGGGCCACCCGACGTTCAGCGGGTGGTGGCGCCGATGCGCGGGGGAGTGGAGAGAGAGACGATCGCCCGCGGTGGCGCGTCACCCCGCCCCAGCTCCTCGATCATCCGGCCGACGGAGACGACCTCGCCCCGGGCCGCCAGCAGCAGCGCGAGCACGGCGCGTTGGCGGGGGCCGTCGGACCCTCGACGGGGCGCTATCGTGGCGGCAATCATGATCCTCACGGGGGTGCGGGAATGACGACCACAGCCTTCGACGACCACGAGCGGTCGCGCTGGGCCGGGCGGGCGGCGGCGTACGACGGCAGTTTCGCGCTGCTGTGCGCCCATCCCGCCCCGGCACTGTTGGACGCCGCCCACGTCGATGCCGGAACCCGAATGCTCGACGTCGGCACCGGTTCCGGGACCGTCGCCGGGTTGGCGTGCGCGCGCGGCGCCAGTGTGGTGGCCGTCGACGCGGAGCCCAGCATGGTCGACCTGGCCCGCAGCCGGCTCCCGTCCGCCGACGAGGTTAGCCTCGCGGCTCTGCCCCATCTCCCGTTCGACTCCGGGCAGTTCGACGCGGCCGTGGCGAACTTCGTGATCAATCACGTGGGCGACCCGGCGGCCGCGATCACCGAACTCCGACGGGTCGTCCGGCCGGGCGGACGGATCGCGGCGACGATCTGGCCCCACCCGCCGCCCGAGGCGCAGAGCCTCTGGGGCGAGGTCTTCGACGCTGCCGGGGTCGACCGCCCGACCTCGATGCCGAGGGTGGACGCGGAGCGGGACTTTCCCCGTACCCCCGAGGGGTTCGCCGGGTTGCTCGACGCCCCCGGCCTCGCCGACGTGCGGTGCGAGACGATCACCTGGGCGCACCGCACCGACCCCGAGGCGTGGTGGAGCGGCCCGGCGAACGGCATCAGCGGGCCCGGCCTGCTGATGGAGACCCAGCCGCCGGCGGTGATCGCCCGCATTCGTGCCGCGTACGACGAGCTGACCGCCGCCTACCGCGACCCGGACGGCCTGCTCGCGCTGCCCACCGCCGCGCTGTTGGCCTCGGCGTCCGTGCCGTAGGACGACTCGGCTGTGCCCGCCCCGCCGGGGGGTGGGGCACGGCGTCGAGAATGGGCGGCATGGAGTTCCTGTGTTACCACCGCGACCGGCCCGACTCGGCGACGTTGCGCGACGAGTTGCTGGCCGAGCACTGGACCTACATGGACCGGTTCGCGGCGGAGATGATTGCGCGTGGCCCTACCCTGTCCGGCGACACGGCCACCGGCAGCGTGCACATCGTCGACGTGCCCGACCCGGGCGCCGCGCGGGCGTTCGCCTTCGACGATCCGAACTACCAGGCCGGCGTGTACCGGGATGTGCTGCTGCGCCGGTGGCGCAACACGCTGGGCCGCACGATGTGGGACTTTCCCGGCGGTCGGACCGGCGGCAACCGGTATCTGGTGCTCGGCCTCGGCGCGGGGCCGGCCGTTGACCTGGCCGTGCCGCCCGACCGGGACGAGCTGATCGCGTACGGGCCGCTGCTGTCCGACGACGGCGACACCTGGCTCGGCACCGCCGCGCTGGTTCGGGCGCCGACCCCGGACGCGGCGCGCGCCATCCTGACCGTGGAGCGGTACGCCGACGTCGAGGTGCACCACTGGCAGTTCGGCGGGCGACCGGTCTGACCCCTCAGGCGGCGGCCAGGCCGTTCGGCCAGTGGATCAACGGGGGGCGAGGTGCGGCGCGCACGACCCTGGCCGGTGGGCCGACGCCGGCGGGTCCGCCGCGTTCGGGTGGCCCCGGCACGGTGGGCACCGCACGGATCGTCGCCGGGGCCCGGGCCACGTCCGCAAGCCAGTGCCCGCCCGTGTTGGTCGGCGTCGCGGACGCTCGGGTCGGAGGCACGTCACTGGCGGACGCGACGGCGCGCAGGCGGCGGGCACCCGCCGGGCGGATGGCCCCGCGACTCGGCGCGGCCGGTGCGGTGGCCATCGTCGCCGTCGGGAGACGTCGGTGCGGCGGTTCGGTGCGGCGCGATGAGACCGTCGGGGCCACCACCGCGAAGACGGCGCCGAGGCGGCCAGCCCGGGAGCGAACGGCGTCGAGACGCGCCATGTCGGCTGGGCGGTCCGCGACAGGGTGATCTGCGGCGGAACGGTCCGCGGCGCGACGGACCGAGGTGGGGTCGAGGGCGTCCGGGCGGACGGTGTCGAGGCGCGGTGCTTCGGCGGCACGGCGGCCGAAGACGGCCCGCAACGCGCGGGGCAACCGCTCGGCGGCGACCTGGCGCAGCGCGGGCGCGGCGAACACGTACCCGTCGGCGCGCCGGGGGAGCAGCAGCCCGGCCGCGACCAGCCCGCGTAGGGCCGATGCGGACTGGCCAGGCGCCCAACCGAGGGCCCGGTCGACCGCAGTGCCGGAGACCGGACCGCCGGTGGTGGCAGCGGCCATCAGCACCGCCCGTCGTTCACCGTCGAGGTGGTCCAGCTCCGCGCCGACGGCCCGGCGGACCGCGTCGGGCAGCGGGAGCGTCACCCGGTCGGCGCCGTCCACGATTGACCGCACGTACGCCGCCGCGTGGCCGGGACGGCCCGCCACCAGTGGCAGCAGCCGGTCGGCCAGGGTCACCGGTTGCCCCGCCCGGGTGAGCAGGTGGCGCAGCAGCCGCCCGGACTGCACCGTGGCCAGGGGACGGATCGGCACGCGGCGGGCCGGGCCGGGTCGGGTGTCGGCCCACTGCGGCTGATGCACGGTGAGCACCGCCAGCGGCAGCCCGCGTGCCGCCGCCGCGGTGAACAGCGCGTGCAGGAAGTGGCTCACGACGGGCGCGGCACGGTCCACGTCGTCCACGGCGACGACCAGCGGTCGGTGGGCGGCCAGGCGCAGCAGCACGTCCCGGCAGACCGCCGCGGCGGCCAGCGCCTCGGCCGAACCGTCCGGGGTGGTCAGCAGCGATTGCAGCGCCACCACCGCCGCCGCGACCCGGTCCGGCGGGTACAGCGGTGTCAGAGCGTCGGTCAGGCGGTCGCGGACCGCCGCCGGGCCGTCGCCGTGGCGGATGCCGGCGACGCCGCGGACCAGCTCGGCGACCGGCGCGAGCACCTGGTCGGGGTACGGCGGGCAGCCCACCACGCACCAGCGCACCGGCATCCCGTCCACCGTGCGCAGCGCGCGGGCCAGCTCGTGCAGCAGTCGGCTGCGGCCGCTGCCGCTCGGGCCGACCAGGGACACCCAGCGCGGTTCGCGCTCGTGCAGCGCCCGGGTCACCTGGTCGGTGATGCTGGCCAGTTCGCGACGTCGCCCGATCAGCGGGCCGTCGTGTCGGTCGGCGCCCGGTCGCGCCAGGCCGGCGGCATGCCACACCGGCATCGGCGGTACCCGGCCGGCGACCGGCACCGGCGCCAGTTGACGCTGCACGATGAGACCGGCGGTGGCCCGCGCCGTGGCGGCGCACAGCGCGACGGCGCCGGGTGCGGCGTACTCCTGCAGGCGGGCCGCGGTGGTGATCACCGCGCCGCTGGCCACGCCGTGGCCGCCGCTGACCGCGTCGCCCAGGTCGACCACCGCCTCGCCGGTGGCGACCCCGACGCGCACCCGCAGGGTGATGTCGCCGAGGATCGGCCGGCGATCCAGCGCGGCCTGGATCTCCAGCCCCGCCCGCACCGCCCGGTACGCGTCGAAGCCGTCGGAGTGTCGCGCCCCGAACAGCGCCATCACCGCGTCGCCGACGTACTTCTCGACCACGCCGTGCCAGCGGCGCAGCACGGAGGCGACCGTGTCGAAGTACGCCCGTTGCAGCGCCCGGACGTCCTCCGGGTCGAGCCGGTCGACCAGTGCGGTGGAGCCGACGATGTCGGCGAACAGCACGGTGACCGTCCGTCTCTCCTCGGCCACCGGCCAGTGTGGGCGGTCGGTCCGCTGCGTGTCGGCGACGATAGTGATCATGGGTGCGCACCGGTCCTTCCCCCGCTGATGGCTGACGACCCTCGGAGATTGGCATTCCTGGGCTGACGGGGGATCGGCAGAACGACGTATGTCGGCCACCCGCAACCTTTAGTCGCAATGTCGACGCGAGGAGTACCACAAGCGGCAGATGGCCGTAGAACGGTACGGGGGCGTGTGATTAGGCTGCGTCCCATGGCCAGCGATGTGGACACCGCACCGCTCGTGGGCCGGGCCGAGCTGGTGCAGACGGTTCGGTCGGCGCTGCTTGGTGACGTGGCACAGGGGCAGACGGCCGCCGTCTTCCTCACCGGTGAGAGCGGTGTGGGCAAGACCCGCCTCCTCGGTGAGATCGGTGCCCGATTGCGCGACCAGGGCGCATTGGTGCTGACCGGCAGTTGCCTGGACATCGGCGACGCCTCGCCGCTGCACCCGTTGCTGCAGGCGCTGCGGCGTTTCGACGGGGACCTGTCCGCGGCGCAGGCGCGCACCTCCTCGGCGGTGCGCGGGCTGTTGCAGATGTTCGCCGACGAGACGGGCGGCCCGGACGGCGCGGGCGCCCTGCTGGAACGCGTCTCCAGGGGCCTGCACCTGATCGCCGAGGGGCGACCGCTGGTGCTGATCCTGGACGACCTCCAGTGGGTCGACCGCAGCACCCGCCAGCTCCTGCTCTATCTGCTGGCCGGTCTCGGTGACCTCCAGCTCTCGGTGCTGGCCGCGGTGCGGGCCGAATCGTTGCAGGGCGCGCACCCGCTGCGCCGGGTGCTCACCGAGCTGCGCCGGCTGCGGACGGTCCGGGTGCTCGACCTGTCCCCGCTGGACCGCGCCGGCACCGAGCAGCTCGCCGCCGCGGTGGTCGGCCGGGCGCTTCCGCCCGACGCGGCCGAGCAGGTGTGGCAGCGCAGCGGCGGCAACCCGTTCGTCATCGAGGAGTTGGCCCGCGACCTGCGCGACGGGCGGGACGGGCTGTCCGAGACGCTGCGCGAGATCTTCCTCGACCGGGTCGACGCGCTGCCGCAGCACGCGCACGCCGTGGTGCACGCGGTGGCGGCGGGCGTCGAGCCCGTGCAGCACTGGCTGCTGGCCGAGGTGTTGCGGCTGCCCGAGGACGAGCTGATCGACGCCGCACGCGCCGCGGTCGCGCACCGGCTGCTGGTCGGCGCCGACGACGGCTACCGGCTGCGGCACCGCCTCGTCGCCGAGGTGCTGGCGCACGAGCTGCTGCCGGCCGAACGCTCCGGGCTGCACCGCCGCTACGCCGAGGCGCTGACCGCGGCGCCGGGCGAGCTGCACCAGGCCCGGCTGGCGCATCACTGGCGGCTGGCCGGCGAGCCGGCGCGGGCGTTGCCGGCGGCGGTGGCCGCCGCGCAGGAGGCTGAGCGGCTGCACGGTTACGCCGAGGCGCACCGCCACTGGACGGCGGCGTTGCACCTGGCCGGCGACTCCGGCTCGCTGGAGGTGGACCGGATCGAGCTGCTCGGCAACGCCGCCGAGGCGGCCCACCACTGTGGGGAGCACGCCCGCGCGTTGGCCCTGCTGGAGGAGTTGGCCGCCGTACAGGGTGGCGCTCCGAGCTGCGCGCTGCACATCCGCCGGGCCCGGTACCTGGCCGCCGCGGGGCGCTCGGCGCTCGCCGAGGAGGAGTACGAGCGGGCGCTGGAGGCGGCGGACTGCTCGCCGCGAGACCGGGCCGCCGCCGCCGCGCGGCTGGCCGAGCTGTTGCTGCACCTGGGCCGCTACGCCGACGCCGGCGAGCGGGCGCGGGAGGCGCTGGCGCTGGCCGAGAACGCGGAGGGTTCCGCCACCGAGGTCGTGCTGGCCAGCTCGGCACTGGGCTTCAGCGACGCCTTTCTGGAAGACCCGGACGCCGGTCTGGCGGTCATGCGCGACGCCCTCGACACCGCCGAGCGCGCCGGCCAGCCCGAGGACGTGGCCTGCGCCTACCTGCACCTGGCGGAGCTGCTGACCGGGCCGCTGAACATCCTCGAAGAGGGCGTGGTGGTGGCACGGCGGGGCGCCGAGCGGGTGGCCGAGCTGGGGTTGGGCCGCACCTGGGGCACCCGACTGCTGGCCATCGCCATCAACGGGCTGTTCCGGGTGGGCCAGTGGGCCGAGGCGGAGAAGGTGGTCGCCGTGGCCCTGCGGCACCGACCGTCCGGCGCGGACGCCGTCGAGTTGCTGCTCGCCCGATGCCGGCTCTCGGTGGGCTACGGCGACATCGAGGCCGCCGGTCGGGACCTCGACGCGGTGGCGACCCTGCTCGCCGGCGGTGGGGCGCGCCACGTCATCCCGCTGCTCACCCTGCGGTCCGGGTTGGCGATGTGGGAGGGTCGGCACGACGTGGCGCGGCTGGCGGTCCAGCGCGGCCTCACCGAGAGCCGCTCCGACGACGTGATGATCCTGTCCGCCCTGGTCTGGCACGGGCTGCGCGCCGAGGCGGAGGCGCACTCCAGCCGCACCGTGGACGTGGACCCGACGGCCGTACGCCGGCTGCGGGACGTCGCCGACCGGATGGCCCGCAAGAGCGCCGGAGCGGCCCGACCGGTGCGCTCTGTGGTGGAGGGCTTCCTGGCCCTGTGCGCCGCCGAGGTGAGCCGCCTCAACGGCAGCGACCCGGAGCTGTGGGCCACCTCGGTCGCCGAGTGGGACCGGCGTAACCACCCCTATCCGGCGGCGTACTCCCGCCTGCGGCAGGCGGAGGCTCTGCTGGCCCGGCGCAGTCGGGTGGCCACCGCGGGCAAGCTCCTGCGGGAGGCGTACGGAGTGGCGCAGGGGTTGGGCGCGGTGCCGTTGACCTCGGAGATCCGGGAGTTGGCGGGGCGGGCCCGGGTGTCGCTGCAGGAGCGCGACGCCGACGGCGCGCGCGCCGCCGCGTCGGCCGAGCCGGTCGGCGACGAGTTGGCTGCCCTCACCGCGCGCGAGCGGGAGGTGCTCGCGCTCGTCGCCGAGGGGTTGACCAACAAGGAGATCGGGCAGCGGCTGTTCATCAGCGAGCGGACCATCGGTGTGCACGTGTCGCACATCTTCGACAAACTCCAGGTCCGCACCCGCGTCCAGGCCAGCGCGATCATGCTGCGCAACTCCCGCGGCTGACGGCACCGGTACGTATCCCGGCGCGTGTGCGCGCCGGATACGTCGTTCTACTGATCCCGGCGGCGGCCCTCGGCTGAGAGGCTGAGGCCCGTCGACGGCGTCACGGGGGCGTCACGACCACAATGGAGGAGAGATGACCGAACCCGTCTGGGGGCCCGTGCACCGGGACATCGTCGACCTGCTGGCCGACCATCCGGCGGACGTGCCAGCGGTGGTCGATCACCTCACCAAGCTCCAGGACATGCTGGTGCGGCTGCCGCCGCTGGAGGCGAGCTGCCCGCTCGCCGACTTCAACAAGCTCTACCTGACGATCACCAGCAGCGTGCTGGACGGTCTGTACGACGACCGTTTCGTCGACCCGGTGTTCCTCTCCCGGCTGGATGTCGAGTTCGCGGCCCGCTACTTCGACGCCCTGCGGCTGTGGACCGACTCCAGCCCCGGCACGCCGAAGGCGTGGTCGTGTCTGTTCTCGCGGATGCGCGGGCCGGACGCTCGCCCGTTGCCGTCGGCGGCGGCAGGTGTGAACGCGCACATCAACTTCGATCTGCCGTTCGCGTTGGTGACGACGTTCGACCACCTGGAGTCGGAGCCGGTCGACGGCACCGACCAGCACCACGACTACCTGGAGATCAACAACATCTTCGCGGACAAGATCCCCGGCCTGCGCCGAGGCTATCTGGAGCGGTGGCAGCTGCTCATCGACATGCTCAACGGCGACATCGACGACTGGTACCAGGGGGAACTGGTCGAGTACACCCGCGATGTCGCCTGGCGCAACGCGCAGAAGATCTGGCGGTGCCGGCACGATCCGGACGCCCGCGAGTGTGAGCGCACGCGGTTGGACGACAACGCCGCGGCGCTCGGCCGGTTGCTGCTCTCGCCCCTCGGGGCGTTCCTGCAGTAGCCGGGACGGGGGGTCCCCGCGCTCCGCCCGTGGGGGCGGCGGAGCGCGGGGGCGCGTCCGCCCCACCAGCTCCACCACCCGCGGGTCGACCGGTGTTCACCGGCGGCGGCGGGGAGTCAGCCGGTCGGCTCGGGGGGTGTCGACCGTCTGCCGTCGT
>NZ_JBEXHY010000169.1:0-9321 GCF_040608295.1 Micromonospora sp. NPDC005197
GCCACGACACGCCGCGCGCGTGGGCAACAACTTCATGATCGACGCGCTCCGGGAGAGGGTGGGGGTGGGGGTGGGGGACGGGGTTAGTCGGCTCGGCGGGTTGCCGCTATGGCCAGGTCCACCAGGGCCTGGCGGGCCTCGGTGTCCAGGTCGACGGCCGTCAGCGCGGCCAGCGCGGAGTCGGTGAGTGTGACGATCCGCTGCTCGGTGCGGGCCAGCGCCCCGCTCGCGTCGATCAGCTCGCGTAGCCGGGCCACGCCCCGCTCGTCCAGGCCCGGGTCGCCGAGCTGGCTGAGCAGCAGCTCCCGGCCCGCGTCGTCGGTGGCCTCCACGGCCGCCGCCACCAGATAGGTGCGCTTGCCCTCGCGCAGGTCGTCACCGGCCGGCTTGCCGGTCTGCGCCGGGTCACCGAAGACCCCCAGCACATCGTCGCGGAGCTGGAACGCCTCGCCCAACGGCAACCCGTACGCCGAGTAGGTCGTCCGGATGTCCTCGCCCGCGTCGGCCAGCGCGGCGCCGAGCAGCAGCGGACGCTCGACGGTGTACTTCGCCGACTTGTACCGGGCGACCTTGCTGGCCCGTTCCACCGACGTGTCCCCGGTGACCTGGGTCAGCACGTCGAGGTACTGCCCGACGGTGACCTCGGTGCGCATCTCGTCGAAGACCGGCCGGGCCCGGGCCACCGCCCGCAGGTCCAGGCCGGCGGAGTGCAGCAGCTCGTCGGACCACACCAGGCAGAGGTCACCGAGCAGGATCGCGGCGGAGTCGCCGAACCCGTCCGGGTCGCCGCCCCAGCCGGCCGCCCGGTGCCGGGTCGCGAACCGCCGGTGCACCGCCGGCTCGCCGCGCCGGGTGTCGGAACGGTCCATCAGGTCGTCGTGGATCAGGGCGCTGGCCTGCACGAACTCCAGCGCCGCGAGGGCCGTGAGGACCTGGTCGCCGTCCACCCCGCCGGCGCCCCGGAACCCCCAGTACGCGAAGGCCGGGCGCAGGCGCTTGCCGCCACCGAGCACGAAGGCTTCGATCGCCTCCGCCACCGGGACGAGGGCCTCGTCCACCCGGGTCAACCGGGCCCGCTGGCCGGCCAGAAACTCGGTGAGCGCCCGGTCGACCCGCTCCCGCAGGCCGGCACGGTCGACGGGGGACACGGGAGCAGCGTGGGTCACGCCACGACGCTAGCGGGTCGTCCCGGCTCGCGCTCCACCGCCACGCGTACTGCCGCCGGTACGGCCCGGACCGGTCCGCCCGGCCGGCCGCGCACCGTCCGCGCCGGGTCGGCCCGACCCGCCGGCCGTGGGCGGGCAGGTTCGCCGGGTGCGCACGGCCGCCTCGGTGAGCACCGCCGCCGGTATGTCCAGCACGACGGCGAGCCAGCCGAGCCAGAACCCGCCGGGTACGCGTCGCTGCCGTTCCCACCGGGACACCTCGTGGCGGCTCAACGTCGGCACGCCCGCGGCGGCGCACAACTCGGCGGCGGTGCGCCGCTGGCTCCAACCCCGGGCCAGCCGATGCCGGACCAGGAGCGGCCCGAGTTGGGTGCGGTGCGGCGGTGGGGACGAGGTCACGGGTCCTCCCGGCGGACGTCGACGCGGTGACACCCCGCCCGCGCCACGGGCCGGGCACACCTCGGCTGGGTGACCCCCACGCGGGAACCGGGCCACCCCCGCCGCCCCTCCCGCGCTCCCCCTTCCTACCCCGGGGGTACGACGGCTTCCTTCGCCGAACGTGCCGCGCGTCGCCGGGCCGCACCGCCCCCGCGTCGGGCACTACCGGCTGCGGGCCCGGTCTGTCGGCTTAGGTGAGGTCGATCCAGTAGTCCAACTCCACCAGATCGGCACGCCTGACGATTCGCGCCACCTCGACCACGCGCTCACCGACATACGTCTGTCGAATGATCACCACGACGTGAACTCCGCCAGGGATTTGCAGAGCCTCCACCTCATCCGGCGTCGGCATCCTCCATCCCGGCCGCTCACGGATGCCAGTGACTGTGTGCCCGAGGCTATAGAGCTGTGACGTGTTGCCGCCTGGCCAGGGCTCGTTCTCCGGGTCGGCTACCGGGGTGCCGGCGACCATGTCGAGCAGCAGCGACGAGACGGACAGCTGTTGCGGCACGCCGTGAGTACGGAACAGGAAATGGCGCTCCAATAGCATCGTCTCCTGCTCCACCCCGAACAGCTCGGCCATGGACTCGGTAGCCGGCACCTCGAAGAAGCTCTTATCGAGGCTGTAGGCAGACCATTCGACCTGCTCGTCAGCAGTGAAGGACGTCCCGAGCTCGCCGCTGCGAACCTGCTCCAGCTCTTTGCGGTACCTCTCGGAAGCGAGTCGACGCACGGGCATGATCGGACGGGCGTAAGTGCCTCGTCCAACCTCTGTCATCACCAAGCCCTCTGCCCGCAGCAGCGCCAAGGCTTCACGAACGGTTCCGCGCGCGACTGCGAACTCGGCCATCAAGGTCGATTCACTGGGCAGCAAGGAGCCGGGGGCGATCACGCCGGCCTCGATCCGGTGGCGTAGCTCGTCGGCGACCTGCCGGTAGCGGCGCGGCTGTGGGTGCGGGGTAGGCACGCCCGTCACCGTACTCCCGATCTTCCCGACCGCCTGCTCGTCATGACACGACATTACCTGTCTGTACAGGTTGCCTAGACAGGGCTAGGATGCAGTGTGGTCGGCACGCTGAGTGATCTAGGGGTAGGCACTGCGTGTCGGCCACCCAAGGGGTCTCGGGAGGCAGCTCATGCGTCGATGGAAGTGGTTCCAACGTCCTAACGAATCGATCGACGTCGTCGAGCGCTCGGCCTATCAGCCCGTGGCCTGTGACCCTCCTACGCCGCCACGGAAGCAGGGAGATACCACCAGCGCACGGCCAGCCGCGAAGCGGCACAGCCAGCGAGACGACCGCCCTAATGCTTGAGGAGATCAGGCCGGAGCCACCGTTTCTCGTGATCATGGCCGGTTTCATAGTGGATCTGCACATCCGCAAGACGTGCCCACGCTGCCGGCAGGATGGCTGTCCAAAGCTCAGAGCCGCTGGACTCATTCTGAAGCTCTGGCGAGCAAGGAAGCAGCCGTGAAGGCCGGTGACGTTCTGCGGCTTGATCGGAAGGTCAGCGTTCAGTTCATGAGCCCGATAACAGTTCGGGTCATCAGAAGGCTTGACTGGGTTACCTACGACGGTTGGTGCTGGATCGACTGTTACCAGCTCGACAGCAGAGGTGATGCCATCGCCAGACGTTCGTTGTTCATCCGACCTGAGTTTGTGGAGTCCGCCGCGGACGGCCTGGCCGCGCCGCAGGGCCGGGATCGACCGACTCGCGTACGGCGGTGGGAAGCTCCTGGGTCCCGATGGCGCCGCCCGCTAGAGTCGGGTCGTGGCGCTCGGTCTTCCCTCGGTACTCCCCAATCCGCAGCCGGCGATCGGGGAGCTCATCCGTGACCGCCAGCCGACCTTCTCGTTCGAGTTCTTCCCGCCCAAGACCGAGGCGGGGGAGCGGCTGCTCTGGCAGGCGATCCGCGAGCTGGAGTCGCTGCGTCCGTCGTTCGTGTCGATCACCTACGGCGCGGGCGGTTCGACCAGGGACACCACCGTGGCGGTGACCGAGCGGATCGCCACCGACACCACCCTGCTGCCGATGGCCCACCTGACCGCGGTCAACCACTCCGTGGCCGAGCTGCGGCACGTGATCGGCCGGCTCGCCGGGGTCGGGGTGCGCAACGTGCTGGCCGTGCGCGGTGACCCGCCGGGAAACCCGGGCGGCGAGTGGGTCCGCCACCCCGAGGGCGTCGACTACGCCGAGGACCTGGTCCGGCTGGTGCGCGACTCCGGTGACTTCAGCGTCGGTGTGGCGGCCTTCCCGTACAAGCACCCCCGCTCGCCCGACGTGGCCAGCGACACCGCGCAGTTCGTCCGCAAGTGCCGGGCCGGCGCGGAGTTCGCGATCACGCAGATGTTCTTCGAGGCCGACGACTACCTGCGCCTGCGCGACCGGGTGGCCGCCGCCGGCTGCGACACCCCGATCCTGGCCGGGGTGATGCCGGTGACCCAGATCGGCACCATCGAGCGGTCCGTGCAGCTGTCCGGGGCGCCCTTCCCGCCGGCGCTGGCGGCGCGCTTCGAGCGGGTGGCCGACGACCCGGAGGCGGTGCGCCGGCTCGGCATCGAGCAGGCCAGCGACATGTGCCGTCGACTGCTGGACGAGGGCGTTCCGGGTGTCCACTTCATCACCCTCAACCGGTCCACCGCCACCCGAGAGGTCTGGCAGAACCTCAAGGCCGGCGCGCGGGTGTGAACACGGAGTCTGCGACACCTGATGCCCGGCACGACGGTTGATCCTCAGGTGGGCACACAGCTGAACTGGGACCAGTACGCCACGGCGTGGGCGCGGTTGCACGGCGGGTTCGACCCGCGGGTCGCCGCGCCGGTGGTGCGTGCCTGGCTGCGGTTCGCCTATCACGTCGGGTATGTGCTGGGTCGGCTGCGGGTCGGCCCCACCCCGGTCACCGCGGCGGGGGTGCTGCTCTGCTTCTGCGTACCGTTGCTGGCGACCCGGCCGGGCGACGGCCCGTTCCTCGGCGCGCTGTTCGTGCTGCTCGCCGCGGTGGCCGACAGCGTGGACGGTGCGGTGGCCGTCGCCACGGGCCGCACCACCCGGCTCGGCTACGTCTACGACTCGCTGGCCGACCGGCTCGGCGAGGTGGCGTGGCTGCTGGCGTTCTGGCTGGTCGGCGCGCCGGGCGGGCTGGTCGTCGCAGCCGGGGCGCTGTCCTGGCTGCACGAGTACGTCCGGGCCCGCGCGGTCTCCGCCGGGATGCGCGACATCGGCGCGGTGACCGTCGGCGAACGACCCACCCGGGTCTCGGTCGCGCTGGCGGGCCTGGTGGTCGCCGGGCTGGCTGGCCTGATCGAGCCGGAGCTGGCCGCCGGCACCATCACCATGGCGACCGCGGTGTGGGTGCTGCTGGCCGGCTTCGGGCTGGGGCAGCTGCTGTCCACCGTCCGCCGCGCGCTGCTCGACGCCGGCTGAGCGGCCCCGTCGGGTCTCACCAGGCGGGGCCGATCTCGTCGGCGACGATCTGCGCGGAGAGGGTCACCATCGGCAGGCCACCGCCGGGGTGGCTGGAGCCGCCCACCAGCCACAGCCCGTGCGCCGGGCCCCGGTTGGCCGGGCGGAGCAGGCCACCGGCGGTGCCGTAGATCGCGCCGCCCGGCGCCCCGGTCGCCGCGTCCAGGTCGGCCGGGGTGCGCACCTCGCGGAACAGCAGCCGGTCCCGCACGTCGACGCCGCGCTCGGCCAGGACATCCAGGATCCGATCGGCGTACGCGTCGGCCAGCCCCGGGCGTCGCCAGTCGACCGCGCCACCGGCGGTGCCCTGCCGGGCGGCGTTGACCAGCACGAACCACGCCTCGTGCCCGGCGGGGCGGACCATCGGGTCGTCGGCCACGGTGACGAACACCGTCGGGTCGGCCGCCGGTCGGGCCCGGACGCCCCGCCCCGGATCGCCGAAGACCGCGTCGAACTCCGCGTCGTAGTCGCGCGGGAAGAAGACGTTGTGGTGCGCCAGGCCGGTGCTGCCGGAGACGCCGAGCAGCAGCACGAAACCGGCGAGGCTGCGATCGGTCAGGCCGGCCAGCCGGCGCGCGTGTGGCAGCAGGTCGCGGTAGACGGTGAGCGCGTCGACGTTGGCCACCACCACGTCGGCGGGCACCGGCGCGGTGACGCCGGCGAGGCGTACCCCGTGCACCCGGCCGCCCGCCGCGTCGATCCGGGTGACCGTGGTGCCGGTCTGCACCACCACGCCGAGGTCCAGGCAGCGGGTCAGCAGCGCGTCGGCGAGCGTGCCCAGCCCGCCGCGCAGGTACCACCCGCCGTAGGTCAGCTCGGCGTAGGGGACCGCGACCAGCGCCGCCGGGGCCCGCCGCGGGTCGGCGCCGGTGTAGGTGGCGTACCGGTCCAGCAGCATCCGCAGCCGCGGGTCGGACAGGTGCCGGCGGCCCAGCCCGCGCAGGGTGCGGCCCGGGGCGATGGCAGCCAGGTCACCGACGCGCCAGGCCAGCGACGCGAGGTCGCGGGGGGAGTCGACGGTACGGCGCAGGATGTCCCGCGAGGAGGCCTCCCACACCCGTGCGGCCCGGCGCCACAGCCGCTGCCAGTCGGCCGCCGCCCGGTCGCCGAGGGCGGCCCCGATCCGCGCGGCGAACTCCACCGGGTCGGTGCACGAATCCAGGGTCGGGCCGCCACCTGCGAAGACGTGCCGGACGATCGGGTCCAGCGGCGTCAGGTCCAGGTACTCGTCGAGCTTCGCCCCGGTCGCCTCGAACAGGTCGTGGAAGACCTCGGGCAGGGTGAGCAGGCTCGGCCCGGTGTCGAAGTGGAACATCCCGGCCGGGGTGTCGTGCGCGTACCGGCCGAGCTTGCCGCCGACCGTGTCGGCGGCCTCGAAGACGGTCACCTGGTGCCCGGTTGCGGCCAGCCGGGCGGCGGTGGCCAGGCCACCCACCCCGGCGCCGACGACCACGATCCGCGCCATGCCGCGCCCTCCTAGCTGACCGGGCGGCCCCGCCAGGTCAGGCGGCGTCGCTTTCGCAGATGGTACGACCGCAGCGTCAACCAACCGAGGACCACGACCGACACGGGGTGTGCGAGCGCGTCGGGCCACCACCGGCCGCCGGTCGCCCGGGCAGTGAGCACCCGCCCGGCCACCCCGAGCAGGTATGCGATGAGCGCAACCATTGACATCCGGGGAGCTGTCGAGGCGACCGCCAGCGCGACCAGCGGCGGGGCGGTGTAGAGCAGGAGCAGCAGCGTCACCACGGCGGCCGCCGCGCCGGGGTGCCCGAACGACGCCCACAGCGACTTCGAGTACCCGTCGCGCAGCTGCGGCCAGTCGTCGTACATCCGGCAGGTGGCCAGCCGGGAGCCGTCGGCCAGGGCGATCCGCCTCCCGGCGCGCTTGACGGCCCGGGCCAGCTCGACGTCCTCCAGGATCTTGTCGGCGACGGACGCGTGCCCGCCGGCGGCGGTGTAGCCGGCCCGGTCCAGCACCAGGAACTGCCCGCCCGCCGCGGCCAGCGACGGCCGCCGCGAGCGCTCCATGGCCCGCAGCGGCAGGAAGGTCAGCCACAACCACTGCAACAGCGGCTGCACGAGCCGGTCGGCCGCCGTCGCCACCACGATCCGGGGGTACGGCGACAGCAGCGTCGCGCGGGCGGCGCGCAGCTCGGTGACCGCCGCGGCCACGGCGTGCGGGGCGAGCACCACGTCGGCGTCGACGAAGACCAGCGCGGTGGCCGCCGGGTCGGCCCGGGTGGCCAACTGCCAGCAGGCGTGCGGCTTGCCCAGCCAGCCCGGCGGCGGGGCGACCCCGCTGAGCAGGGTGACCCGCGGGTCGTCGCCGACGACCGCGCGGACCACGTCGGCGGTGCCGTCGGTGGACCCGTCGTCGAGGACCACGATGCGCAGCGCCGGCACACCACGCTGGGCGAGCAGGGCGCGCAGGCAGGGCGTGACCCGGGTGGCCTCGTCGCGCAGCGGCAGCAGCACGGCCACCGGCTCGTCGACGTCATCCGGCCGGTCGGTGGGTCGGCGCAGCCATCGGGCGGCGTTGACCCAGGTGTGCCCGGTCAGCGCGGCGACGGCGAGCAGCAGGGCGACGAGGACGGTCATCGGGTCGCGTCGACGCCCGGGCGGTGCGGTTGGTGGTCGTCCCGGCGCGCGTGGTGGGGCCGGCGGGCGCGCAGCAGGGTCACCGCCAACGGCACGGCGGTGACCGCCATGCCTGCCGCGCCCCAGAGCGCCGACGCGGGCAGGTCCAGGAAGACCGCGTGGGCCAGGATGCTGGAGAAGTACGTCCACAGGTACAGCGCGAGCATCGGGTGGTCCCGCCGGTCGGTGTGCTCGGCGGCCGGACCGGCCAGCGGGCGCAGCGCGCTCATCAGCAGCACCGCGAAGAGCAGCCAGCCCAGGTAGTTGCTGACCGGGATGCCGGCCAGGCCGGGCAGCGCCGGGGTGGCGTCCCGCCAGACCCAGTAGCCCTCGGCGACCATCTGCGGGTCGAGGAAGAGGTCCCAGGCGGCCAGCCCCACCGCGGCCAGCGCGATCCGGCCCACCCACCGGCCGAGCGGCGTGCCGCTGCCGCCGGTCAGGCGGACCGCGGCCAGCCAGGCCGGCCAGGCCATCCAGGTCCAGGCCAGCGGGATGATCAACGGCACCCCGGCCAGCTTGGGGCCCAGCTCACCGGAGTAGTCGTAGCTGCCGAACGGCACACCGGTGGCCACCCCGATCGCCTCGATCGCGAACCCGCCGCCGGTGGCCACCGCGACCAGCGCCGCCGCCACCCGAGGGCCCCGGCTGAGCAGCGCGTGGCCGACCGAGAGCAGCCAGCCGAGCACGACCGTGGCCACGGTCAGCCCGGCCCGGGTGGCGCCGGTGGTCAGCGGGTAGCAGATCTGGGCGAGCACCAGGACGGCGAGCAGCGTCCAGGAGATCCGCCGGGTCATGACGCGGCGGGCTCGAGCGGCAGGTCTCGACCGAGTACGCCGAAGGGCCGCTCGTCACCGGGGAAGTGGAAGTCGCGCAGCACGTCGACGAAGCCGAACCGCCGGTACAGCCGCCAGGCCCGCGAGGTCTGCTCCTCGGCCTCCGGGGTGGACAGCAGTGTGGTGTCGCCCTCGGCCATCGTGAGCAGCGCCCGCAACTGCCCGGCGCCCAGCCCGTGCCCCTGCGCCGGCGGACGGACGTGCAGCTCGACCACCTCGAAGCAGTGGGTGAGCCAGCGCTTGCGGGTCGGGGCGTCCAGCGCCCGGTGCACCTGGTCGTGCCACCACTGGCCCGGACCGCCCAGATAGCCGTACCCGAAGCCGGCGAGGTGACCCTCGCTGGTCAGGCTGGCCACGGCCCGGAACCCGGGCCGGCGGACGTGGGTGGCGATGTAGCCGCGCCGGGCCTCCAGCAGGTCGGTGCGGTACCCCATCGCCTCGCCGTAGACGGCCACCACGTCGTCCAGCCGTCGGACGAGATCGTCCGGCGTCCAGCGCACCAACCTCATGCCCGTCCACCCTTCACTGTCGCCTGGTCGCCGTCGGCGACCCACCCGAGGACCGTCCGGTCGCCGACCACGTCACGTACCTCGAACCGGGCGAACAGCTCCTCGGCGTACCAGCCCGCGGTGGGGGTTCGCATGATCGCCGCCCGATGCTCCGGGTGACGGTACGCGAACGCCACCAGGTCCGTCGGGTCGCGCCACACGCTCACCGTGCCCTGCCATCCCAGCGGGGCCTCACCGACGCCGAACCGGGCCAGCAACCCGGGCGCGTCGCGC
>NZ_JBEXHY010000170.1:0-9241 GCF_040608295.1 Micromonospora sp. NPDC005197
CGCGGCTGGTGCGGGGGCCCTCCGGGCAGCTCCGGCTTCCGGGCAGCTCAGACGCCGTGCGGGATGGCGGCCCAGCCCTCGACGTCGGACGGCTTGCGGGTGTTCGGGCCGACGTACCGGGCGGACGGGCGGACCAGCCGCTGCAGACGCTTCTGCTCCAGGATGTGCGCGCTCCAGCCGCCCATCCGGGCGCAGGTGAACATCGAGGTGAACATGTGCGCCGGCACCTCGGCGAAGTCCAGCACCACGGCCGACCAGAACTCGACGTTGGTGGCCAGCACCCGGTCCGGGCGGCGGGCCTGAAGCTCGGCGAGGGCGGCCTTCTCCAGCGCCTCGGCGATCTCGAAGCGCGGCGCGCCCAGCTCCTTGGCCGTGCGCCGGAGCACGCGGGCGCGCGGGTCCTCGGCACGGTAGACCCGGTGGCCGAAGCCCATCAGCCGCTCGCCGCGGTCCAGGACACCCTTGACGTAGCCCTCCGCGTCGCCGCTGCGCTCCACGGCCTCCAACATGCTGAGCACGCGGGACGGTGCGCCGCCGTGCAGCGGCCCGGAGAGGGCGCCGATGCCCGACGAGATGCAGGCCGCCGCGTCGGCCCCGGTGGAGGCGACGATGCGCGCGGTGAAGGTGGAGGCGTTCAGGCCGTGCTCGGCGGCCGAGATGAAGTACGCGTCGACGGCCTTGACGTGCCGCGGGTCCGGCTCACCCCGCCAGCGCTTCATAAACCGCTCGACGATGGTCTGCGCCTTGTCGATCTCCTTCTGCGGCACCGCCGGCAGGCCGAGGCCGCGGGCGGACTGCGCGACGAAGGAGAGCGCGGTCACCGACACCCGGGCGAGGTCCTCACGGGCCTGCTCGTCGGAGATGTCCAACAGCTGGCTGAGCCCCCAGTACGGCGCCAGCATCGCGACCGCCGACTGCACGTCGACCCGGATGTCGCCGGAGTGCACCGGCACCGGGAACGGCTCCGCCGGCGGCAGGCCCGGCCCGAACCGGCCGTCGACCAGCAGCGCCCACACGTTGCCGAACGAGACCTGGCCGATCAGATCCTCGATGTCGACCCCGCGATAGCGCAGCGCGCCACCCTCGCGGTCGGGTTCGGCGATCTCGGTCTCGAAGGCTACGACGCCCTCCAGACCGGGTTTGAAATCGGCCATGTCGCTCTCCTGGATCTGGTCGGTGCGCCTGATCAGCTGAGCCGGCCCGGTCGGCCGAGCGCCTTAGGCGACCCTCAGGGATGTGTTCGGAACATCTTGCCTGCTGCGTAACCGGATATGCGACCCGCTGCGACTGTGCTGCACACGACATCTGAGGACGCGCATTCTCCGCGCCACTCGGTGAGACTGGGCGATGCGGACTGGCCAGCGCGGAAGGGTGCATGTCGGGCCGCCGAGAAGGAGTGGGGACGTGACGGGCGACACACCCGCCCCGGCCGCGATGCGTAACGAGTACGCCGCGGACCTGGGCCTGACCGAAGCTGACCTGGCCGCCGACTGGCACCGCCAGTTCGACAGCTGGTTCGCCGACGCGGTGGCCTTCGGGCTGCCCGAGCCGAACGCGATGGTGGTGGGCACCGCCGACGCCGCCGGCCGGCCCAGCGGCCGGACGGTGCTGCTCAAGGGGTACGACCCCGAGGGCTTCGTCTTCTTCACCAACCACCTCTCGCGCAAGGGCGTCGAGGCGTCCGCCAACCCGTACGCCAGCCTGGTATTTCCGTGGTTTCCCATGCAGCGGCAGGTGGTGGTCGCCGGGTCGATCGCCCCGGTCGAGCGGGCGGTGACCGAGTCGTACTTCGCGAGCCGGCCACGTGGCTCGCAGCTGGGCGCCTGGGCCAGCCCGCAGTCGCAGGTGGTGCCGGACCGGGCCGCGCTGGAGGACCGCTATCGGGAGGTGGCCGAGCGGTTCGCCGACGCGACGGTCATCCCGCCCCCGCCGCACTGGGGTGGTCTGCGGGTCCGGCCGGACTCGGTGGAGTTCTGGCAGGGGCGGGCGGGTCGGCTGCACGACCGCCTGCGGTTCCGTCGCGTCGACGGAAGCGACTGGACCGTCGAGCGGCTGGCGCCGTGACGGGTGTGCAGGAGGCCCGGCCGCGCGGAGCGCGCCGCTGGGCGATCGACGTCCGTCCGCTGCGGGTTCCGGCGTACCGGCGATTGTGGCTCGGCAACACCGTGGCGATGTTCGGCTTCCAGTTCACCGCCGTGGCGGTGCCGGTGGAGATGTACGCCCTGACCCGGGACTCGTTCTGGGTCGGTCTGCTGGGTGTGGCTGCCTTCGTACCCCTGCTGGTCTTCGGGCTCTGGGGTGGCGCGGTCGCCGACGCCCGCGACCGCCGTGCGGTGCTGCTCGGCGGCTCATTGTTGCTCTGGGCATCCACCCTCGGGTTGCTGGTCCAGGCGCTGCTGAACGTGGGCAGCCCGGTGCTGTTGCTGGCGTTGATGGCGGTGCAGTCGGTGGCCTTCGCGATCACCTCGCCGGCCCGCAGCGCCATGCTGCCCAGGCTGGTGCCGGACGACCTGGTGGCGTCCGCCACCACCCTGAACTACACGACCTTCACCGCCGCCTCGGTCGCCGGCCCGCTCGCCGCCGGTCTGATCCTCTCCGCCTCGCCGGACACCACGGTGGTCCTGCCGATCGCGTACGGGTTGGACGCGGTGCTGTTCACCGCCATGCTCTGGGCCGCGCTGCGCCTCCCCTCGCTCCCGCCCGAGCCGACCGCCGACGGCCAGGCCCGACGTGCCGGCCTGGCCAGTGTGATCGACGGATTCCGGTACCTCGCCACCACGCCGGTGCTGCTGCTCTCCTTCGGCGTGGACCTGATCGCGATGATCCTGGCCATGCCGAGGGCGCTGTTCCCGGAGATCGCCCAGGAGCGGTTCGGCGGCGGTGGCGCGGTCGGCCTGCTCTACAGCGCCATCGCGATCGGCTCGATGATCGGCGGGCTGACCTCCGGCTGGATCGGTCGCCTCCGCCGGCAGGGGGTCGGCCTGGTGGTCGCGGTGGTCGGCTGGGGCCTGGCGATCGCCGCGGCCGGGTTGGCCCACCAGCTCTGGCTGATGGTCCTACTGCTCGCCGTGGCCGGCGCCGCCGACCTGGTCAGCGCCGTACTGCGCCAGTCCATGCTGCTGGTGTACGCGCCGGACCGGATGCGCGGTCGGCTCCAGGGCGTCAACACGGTGGTGGTGGCCGGCGGTCCGCGCCTGGGTGACCTGCGGGCCGGCACCATGGCCGCCGGGTTCGGCGGCGGGGTGGCCTGGGTCGCCGGTGGGCTCGCCTCGGCGGTGCTCGTGGTGGTGCTCGCGGTCGCCTTCCCGGCGCTGCTGCGCTACCGGGCCACGACGGCGTCGAGCGGCGACCGGCCGTGACCGGTTAGGGTCGCCGACATGGAAAGCCCCGACCAGCGCCCCTTCTCCGGCGCACAGTGGACCATCGCCGCCGCGGGCCACGAGGCAGTCATCGTGGAGGTGGGCGGCGGGCTGCGGACGTACCGGCACGAGGGTGTCGACCTGGTCGACGGGTACCAGACCGACGAGGTGTGCCCCGGCTGCGCCGGGCAGGTGCTCGCGCCCTGGCCGAACCGGATCCGCGACGGTCGCTACCCGTTCGCGGACCGGACGCACCAGCTCGCGCTGACCGAGCCGGAGCGGCACGTCGCCATCCACGGGCTGGTCAACTGGGTGCCGTGGCGGCTGCTGGAGCAGTCCGCGGATGCGGTGACGGTCGGCTACGACCTGCCGCCGCAGCCCGGCTACCCGTGGCCGCTGCGACTGGTCAGCCGGTGGAGCGTCGGCGCGGACGGTCTGCGCGCCGAGCACGAGGTGACCAACATCGGCGCCGAGGTGGCCCCGTTCGGCTTCTCGGTGCACCCGTACCTGCAACTGCCGGGTGTTGCGGTGGACGACCTGGTCATGCGGCTGCCGGCGCGTACCCGTGTGCTGGTGGACGGTCGGCTGCTCCCGGTCGGGGCGACCCCGGTGGCCGGCACCGAGTACGACTGGACCAGCCCGCGTCGGATCGGCGGCGTGGAGTTGGACCTCTGCTTCGGCGAGGTGGTCCGGGACGCCGACGGCGGTTCCTCGGTGAGCCTGGCCGCGCCGGACTCCTCGTCGGGGGTGAGCATCTGGGCGGACGCGGAGTTCGGCTGGTGGCAGGTGTTCACCGGGGACGCGCTCACCGGCGAGCGGCACCGGCGCTCGGTGGCGATCGAGCCGATGACCTGCCCGCCGGACGCGTTCCGCTCGGGCAAGGACCTGCTCACGCTCAAGCCCGGCACGACCTGGCGGGGTGCCTGGGGCATCCGTCCCGGGGCCTGATGGAGTTCGCCGAGGTCGTCCGCCGACGGCGGATGGTGCGCAACTACGACCCGGACCGTCCCGTCCCGCCCGACGTGGTGGATCGGCTGCTCGACCACGCCGTCCGCGCCCCCTCGGCCGGGTTTGCCCAGGGCTGGGGCTTCCTCGTGCTGGAGGAGCCGGCCGACCGGGAGCGGTTCTGGGCCGCCACCACGCCGGAGGGTGGCGGGCGCGAGCGCTGGCTGGCGGGGATGCGCAGGGCGCCGCTCATCGTGGTGCCGCACGCCAACGAGTCGGCCTACCTGCGGCGGTACGCCGAGCCGGACAAGGGTTGGACCGACCGGTCGACCGACCGCTGGCCGGTGCCCTACTGGTACGTGGACACCGGCTTCGCCGCGCTCCTGATGCTGCTCACCGCCGTGGACGAGGGGCTGGGGGCGTGCTTTTTCGGGATTCCGCCGCAGCGGCTGGGCGCGTACCGGGGCGCGTTCGGCGTGCCGGAGGAGTACCACCCCATCGGTGCCGTCACAATCGGTTACCGTGCGCCGGACCATCGGTCACCATCGCTGCGCCGAGGGCGGCGCGAAATGGACGAGGTGGTGCGGCGCGGGCGGTGGAGTTGAGTGGCGCGTCCCGTTCGTCGGAGTTGAGGATCGGGCGAGCGGTAGCGAAACTGACATCAGGGAGCAGAACGTCGCGTGCGCTGGACGGCTAGGCTGGCACGGTCATCGGTGCCGCGCCGCGCGGTGCCCGCCGCGGCCCGGCTCGGTGTCGTCGGTCGGCCCGGCCACGGGGAGGGGAGCGTGCCGTCGTGATCTTCAGAGCGGTCCGGGACGGGCGTCCCTATCCGGAGCACAACCTGACGCTCAAGCAGTGGGCGGAGATTCCGCCCCGTCCGCTGCGCCTGGACCAGTTGATCACCACCAAGCGCGAGCTGGCGCTCGACAAGCTCCTCGCCGAGGACTCGACCTTCTACGGCGACCTCTTTCCGCACGTGGTCCAGTGGAACGGTGGGCTCTACCTGGAGGACGGGCTGCACCGCGCCCTGCGTGCCGCCCTGCAACAGCGCAACCAGATCCACGCCCGTGTGCTGGTGCTCTCGGGACCGATCGACTGAACGGCGTGAGCTGAGGCTTCGTTAAGGTGACGGCATGACTGCCCTCGATCTGCTCGACCTGGACCCGTCGCTCAGCGAGGAGGAGCGGCAGATCCGCGACGTCGTCCGCCAGCTCGTCGACGACCGGGTCCGCCCACACGTCGCCGAGTGGTACGAGGAGGGTCGCGTGCCGGCCCGCGAGCTGGCCCGCGAGTTCGGCAAACTCGGTCTGCTCGGCATGCACCTGACCGGCTACGGCTGCGCCGGCGCCTCCGCCGTCGCGTACGGGCTGGCCTGCCAGGAGCTGGAGGCCGGTGACTCCGGGCTCCGCTCGCTGGTCTCGGTGCAGGGCTCACTGGCGATGTACGCCATCTGGCGCTACGGCAGCGAGGAGCAGAAGCAACGCTGGCTGCCGGCGATGGCGACCGGCGAGGCGATCGGCTGCTTCGGCCTCACCGAACCCGACCACGGCTCCGACCCGGCGTCCATGACCACCCGGGCCCGCCGCGACGGCGACGACTGGGTGCTCACCGGCGCCAAGATGTGGATCACCAACGCGCCGATCGCCGACGTGGCCGTCATCTGGGCACGCACCGACGAGGGCGTCAGCGGTTTCGCCGTACCCATGGACACGCCCGGCGTCACGGCCCGCGAGATCGGCCGCAAGATGTCCCTGCGCGCGTCGGTGACCGGCGAGATCGTGCTCGACGACGTCCGGCTCCCCGGCGACGCCCAACTGCCCGAGGCGGTCGGGCTCAAGGCGCCGCTGAGCTGCCTGACCGAGGCCCGGTACGGCATCGTCTGGGGCTCACTCGGCGCGGCACGGGACTGCCTGGAGACCACCCTGGCGTACGCCACCAGCCGTACCCAGTTCGGTCGGCCGCTGGCCGGATTCCAACTCACCCAGGCCAAGCTCGCCGACATGGCCGTCGAACTGGTCAAGGGCCAACTGCTCGCGCTGCACCTCGGCCGGCTCGCCGACGGCGGCCGGCTCCGCCCCGAGCAGGTCAGCGTGGGCAAGCTGAACAACGTGCGGGAGGCCCTGGCCATCGCCCGGCAGTGCCGCACCATCCTCGGCGCCAACGGCGTCTCCGGGGAGTACCCGGTGATGCGGCACGCGAACAACCTGGAGAGCGTCCTGACGTACGAGGGCACGTCCGAGATCCACCAGCTCGTCGTCGGGCAGCGGCTCACCGGGCTCTCCGCGTTCGCCTGACCTGCCCGTTTACGCATTCCGGCCGCTCGCCGCGCGGCTGTCGTACCGGGGCCGTACCGTCATTGACAGACGACGTGTCTGACGAGGACGGTGAGTGTGATGGCCCGCGACGCTGGCATCAACGAGCCCACGAGGGAGTTCCCCGGTTACCCGACCGGCGACGACCTCAAGGAGCGCTCGGCCGCGACACCCGACCCGACTCCGGGCGGGCCGGGTGGCACCGATGGTCCTCCGGCCGGCGGGGGTGGGGGTGCGGCCCGTGGGCTGCTCCTCCTGCTCGGTGCCGCCGCGCTGGCCGTGGTGGTGCTGCTCGGCGTGCAGGCGACCGGCTTCCTGCCCGATTTCCGTAACCCGTTCACCAAGGAGCAGACCGACCGCAGCCAGCCGCCGCTGCTGAAGTCGATCCAGGATCTCAGCCGCTACGTGGCCGCCGAAGGCAACTTCCAGGTCGTGGTCGACACCCAGAACGACCGGCGCAACGTCCCGGACTTCCTGCTCAACGAACGCACCCTGTTCGTCGGGGCCGGCAGCGTCGAGGCGTACGTCGACTTCACCAAGATCGGTGAGGGTGCGATCGTGCAGTCCGCCGACGGCAAGTCGGTCGAGATCAAGCTGCCCGCGCCGCAGCTCGGCGAGACCAACCTCGACATGGAGAAGAGCTACGTCTTCGCCGAGCAGCGCGGCCTGCTCAACCGGCTCGGCGACCTGGTCGGCAACGACCCCAACCGCCAGCAGCAGGTCTACCAACTGGCCGAGGAACGGATCACCGCCGCCGCCCGGGACAGCGGGCTCTCCGCCCGCGCCGAGGAGAACACCCGCAAGATGCTGCAGGGGCTGCTGCGCTCGCTGGGCTACCAGCAGGTCACGGTCACCTACACGGCCCCCTGACGCTCGACGCTTCGGCAGTAGGTCGCTGCGGCGCTCGGACGCCCCGGCACCTCCGTGCTCGGTGATCCGGCCCCTCGGCGCCTGGCGGTCCGGCATCTCCACGCTCGGGGCTTCGGTGCCGGAATCCGGTGCCCGGCGCTCCAAAACTGCAGCCGCGCCCGCCCCGACCACCGTCGGGGCGGGCGTTTTCACTGGCCCGTCGCCCGTCGCCCGTCGCCCGCTGCCCGCTGCCCGCTGCCCGCCGCCCGCCGCCCGCTGCCTGGAGCCCGCCGCCCGCCGCCTGCTGCTTGCCGCTTGCCGCTTGCCGCTTGCTGCCTGCTGCTCGCTGCCTGGCGCCTGGCGCCTGCTGCCTGGAGCCCGCCGCCTGGTGCTCGCCGCTTGCCGCTCGCCGCCTGCTGCTTGCCGCTCGCCGCCTGCTCCTCGCTGCTCGCTGCTCGGTGCCCGCACCGGCCCGGGCCGCGTTGCTGTGGCTGCCTCCGCGCCGTGCTCGTCCTCCGTCCCGCTGGCAGGTCGGCAATTACCCGTGCACGCCGCTCGTCGGCGTCGGCCAGGGCGATTTGTCGGGTCCGCGCCATCCTCTGGCTGCGGTATGAGCAGATCTTGGACAGTTTCCGTCAGCAGCTAACGGAAACTGTCCAAGATCTCGGAGTGGAGGGCCGGTTGGGCGCGTGACGCCGACGCGGTCACGCCCTGCGGTCAGGTTTCTGCGGGGCATGACTTGCGGCGAGTCCGGGTTGTGCCGCTGGTTGCGCCCGCCCGCCGGACCGACCACCACCGCCGCGACTTTCGCGCGGGCTACCAGCACCACCGCCGGGCTGTGCGTCACCGCCGGGTCGTGCGCTACCGCGGGGCCGCGCGCTACCGCTGGGCTGTGCGTCACCGCTGGGCTGTGCGTCACCGCCGGGTCGTGCGCTACCGCCGGGTTGTGCGTCACTGCTGGGCCGCGCGCTACCGCTGGGCTGTGCGTCACCGCGGGGCTGTGCGCTACCGCGGGGCCGCGCGCTGCCACTCGATCGCGCGCCACCAGCGATTCGTGCCCGCCCGAGATTCGCGCCATGTCCAGGAGCGGGGTGACCGGAGGCCACCACATCGTCGACGTGGTGGCCTCCAGACTGCGCTGCGCTGTGCTGTGCGGGGGTGGTCAGTGGCCGGTGGAGGCGAGGTAGCGGTCCTCGTTCGGCATGAGGATCCAGAGGATCAGGTAGACGATCACCTGGGTGCCGGGCAGCAGCAGTGACAGCAGGAACAGCAGCCGGACCATCCCGGCGGACATGCCGAACCGCTGACCGAGGCCGGCGCAGACACCGGCGAGCATGCGCCCCTGGCGGGGCCGAACCAGTTTGCGACTCATCGTCGTACTCCCACTCTGCGGCGGTGCGCCGCGTCTGCAATCCACGGTAGAAAGGGGTGGCCGTCCTGCCCTCGGTCCCGAGGAGGATCAGCGGTCCATGGACCCGTAGGTACTTACCCGTGCGGCCCCGCTCGACGCCTCCGGCCCGCGCTCCCCGCGCGCAGGCCCCGCGCCCGCGCCCGGCCGGCAGCCCGCGCTCCCCGTGCGTAGGCCCCGCGCCCGCGCTCCGCCGGCAGCCCGCGCCGGTCAAGGTCGTGCTCGATCCTGGATGTAGTGGCTTTCCGCCACTCGCGAGGCCACTACAACAAGGACAACGCCGTTGCGTTTAGCGCCGTGAGCGGGAGGCAAGTCCTTTCTCGAAGAGTGTGATTTCGGCGTGGAAGCTGTAGGTCTGTGTGGTTGTT
>NZ_JBEXHY010000171.1:0-9240 GCF_040608295.1 Micromonospora sp. NPDC005197
ACGGGGCCCGCCCCGGGGCGGGCACCGTGCCCCTCAACCCCGGGCGGCAAACGGCCCGCGCCCTGGACGGGCGCGGGCCGGTGGACCGTGTTCGTCCTACTTGGACGGCTCGGGCAGCTTGCAGTCGACCTTGGGGTTGGCCCCGATGTAGTTCAGCGGTCCGGCCACGATCGTGACCAGGATCGTGCCGGCCTCGGCGCAGTTGGTGTCGTCGCCGCTGTAGTAGCCCCGCTGGCCGCCGGCGATGGCGCCGATCACCAGCCAGATCACGACGATGACTCCGAGTATCGAGGTGCCGCGCATCGCTGCCTCCTGAAGGAATGTGGTGGATCTGAGGTGCAGGCGTTGTACCCAATCGGGTCGCGCGGCTAACGGTGGGCGTCCGGCCCCTACGCCGGATCCTCCGTCCGGCCGATGCCGTCCGCCGTCGGTACCGCGTCGGCATCGGCCGCCCGCATCGCGTCCCGACGGTCGGCTATCGGATCGCCGACCGACCCGGCCGCGGTACGGGCGACCGGACGTAGAACTGCCTCACGGCCCCGCCGAGGAGGACCCATGAACGCGCCGACCCCATTTCTGTCCATCGACCGCCCCGAGGACGTCGCGGTCGCGGCCCGCGCGCTCGCCGGCGGCGCGGTCGTCGCGGTGGCGTTCGCCAACTTCTACGCGATCGTCACCCGGCCGGACGCGACCACCGTCCGCCGGGTCAACCTGGCCAAGGGCCGCCCGGTCCACCAGGTCGGCAGCATCACCACCGCCATCGGACGGGTCCCGGGAATGTTCGACTGGTCCCGGATCTCGCCCCGGTTGCCGATCGGCCGGGTGCGGGCGCTGATGGACGCCCTCTACGGCGCCGGGCCGTTCGGATTCCGGGGCCCCGCCGCCGACCGGCTGCCCGAACACCTCACCCAGCTCGACCACGGCCTGCGTACCACCCAGGTCATCGCTCCCGGTCTCACCTGCCCGTCCAACACGTTCTTCGAGCGGGCGCTCACCGAGACCGGCACCGATCACCTCAACATCACGTCGGCGAACCGGTCCCGACACCACACCGGGATGGTCGAGGAGCCGGCGCACTGGAAGGCCGGCGCGCTCGCCGCCGACTTCGCCCACCTCGACGACCTGGTGGTGCTCGCCCACCCGGACGAGGCGGCCGCTCGCGCCGCCTACCCCGGCTACCTCACCACCTCGGTGACCCTGCTCTCCTTCCACGCGCCGGAGTGCGAGCTGGAGGAGCCGCCGGTACTGACCGTGGACCGGCACGGTTCGCTGCACCTGGACGACGTACGCCGGGCCGCCGCTCCGCTGGGCCTTCAGGTGCGCCTCGGCAGCACCGCCGGGCGACGGTTGCAGGTCCGGGGGTACGCGGAAGCGCTGGTGTGAGCCACCACCGGATCGGCCTGCCGGTGCTGGCCGGTGCGGGGAGTCAGTGCGGCGGGGCGGGGGACTCCGGCGGTTTGCCGCGACTGCGGCGATAGTCGGCGTACGCGACGCCGGCCAACACCAGCAGGGCGCCGAGGGAGGCGCACAGCGGCGGCAGGTACATCGCCGCCGGCGCGATCGTCAGCAGCGCCAGGAGGCCGCCGGCCCGCGACGGCGACACCCGGCTGAACACCTCGTACTCGAATGAGGACCGGCCGACCAGGAACAGCGCCGGGCCGCCGAGGATCACCGCCACCCAGGCCGGCGGCGTACGGCCGGGGTCGTCGTGCAGCACCAGGTCGAACCCGGAGGCCGTGACCACCACTCCGGAGATCATCAGCAGGTGGGTGTACGGCGCGGTGAACAGGAACTTGCCCGGCGCCCCGGACATCTTGATCGCCGTCGGCAGCAGCTGGCCGGACTTGTGGACGTAGATCCGCCAGAGCAGCAGGGTGGTCGCGAACGCCACGGCGAACGACGCGATGTTCTGCGCCGCGGAGTGGGCCAAATTGAACATGGTGCCGATCGTCAGGATGGCGTCGCCGAGGGCGATGATGAAGAACTGCTGGTACCGCTCGGAGAGGTGCTCGGCCGTGACGTTGCGCTGCGGCTCCGGCACCACCCCCAACCCGGGCACCGGGTACGCGAGCCGGAAGCCGCCGTAGTCGATGGCGAGCGCGATGGCCCAGCACGCCAGCCGGGCGTCGCCGCTGACGAACCCGCCGATGATCCAGGGGATCGCCGACACGGCGAACCAGACGAAGATGCGCACGGCCCTGCGCTGGGTCTGCGGTTCCCGGCGCACGGCCGGCACCAGGAACAGCCCGCGCCCGAGGTGGATGGCCACGTACGTGGCGGCGAAGACGATTCCCCGTGCGCCGAACGCCTCCGGGATCGCGGTGGTCATCAGCAGGGCGCCGAACATCACGGCGCTGATCAGCAGCTTGATCTCGGTGCGGTCCGGGTCGTACAGGTCGGTGACGAGGGTGGTGATCGCCCACGTCCACCAGACGGCGGCCAGCAGGATCAACGACTGACCGGCCCGATGCCAGTCGAGCTGGTTGACCATGCCCCGCGAGATGAGGGCGAGCGCGACCACGTACACCAGGTCGAAGAAGAGTTCGAGCAGCGTCACCCGGCGGGGGGCATCCGGGTCGCGCACCGGCGGTCGGCTCTTGCGGTGCCCGGGCTCCGGCGCGGAGAGGTGCACGATTGCTCCTGCGGTGCCGGTGGACGCGGCGAGCCATCCGGCCCACCTCGACCGACGCTAGCCAGCGGTCGGACGCGCCACTCCGGATTCGTCTGGTCGTCCCCCGACCGGGGAGGCGGTTGATCGACTCGGCTCTCCTGAGGCCGGGGTGTCCGGGCGGGTGGATGGCCCGGTTTTCGGGACATCGGGTCGATCACGGCCCTGGCTCTCGGCCCCCGACTGCTCCGCCACAACGACGGAACCCCCGGGCCGACCGTCGGGAAGACGGGCGCCCGGGGGTTCGCTGTCGGCTCTCAGCCCTGGCTGCCACCCGGCAACACCGCGGTCGCCTGGTCACCGGCACCGGCCAGCACCCGCGCCTGCTGGGGCCAGGTGGCCAACGCGGGTGCCGCACGTAGACCGGCGGTCCGGATCAGGTCGCGCAGCGCCGGCTCGTCCAGCTCGCCGAGCTGGCGGTAGGTGCGTACGCCGGCCGCCTGCAACGCGGCCGCCATCTTCGGCCCGACCCCCTGGATCCGGCGGAAGTCGTCCGCCGGGCCCGTCGGTTCGGTGTCCGCCTGCGTCGGCGTGGTCTCGGCCATCCGGACCGGCGGGGCGGCCCGCACCGGCTCGGCGTCCTCGACGTCCGCCGAGGTCGCGCCCGCCGCAACCGCCGGCGTCGCCTCGGCCGGGGTGACCTCGGCGTCCGTGGTCTCGGCCTGCGTGACCTCGGCCTCGGTGGTCTCGGCCGGGCTGGTCTCCGCCGGGCTGGTCTCCGCCGGGATGGCCTCGGCCGGGCTGGCCTCGGCCTCGGTGGTCTCGGCCGGGTTGGTCTCCGCCTGCGCGACCTCCGCCGGGGTTGCCTCGGCGTGGGACGCCTCGGACGGCAGGGTGTCGATGCTGTCGTCCATCGGCTGCCGCGGGGCGATCACCGTCGCCGGGGCGGGCTGCTCGTCGACCGCGACCGGCTCCGGTTCCGCCGCGACCGCGGGCGGTTCGTCGACCGCGTCGGTCCGCTCGGTGGCGGGGACGGGCGGCGGGGCGTTGGTGAGGGCCATGTCGCCCGTGTCGACGGCGTCCGGGGCGGAGTCGTCCCGCGTGGTCACCGCAGCCGGTGCGCTGACCGTGTCCACCGGGGTCGGCTCCTCGGTGACCGCGGCCGGGGGGGCGTCCACGGCCGCCGCCGGGGAGGCCTCGTCGGTGGCGGCCGGCGGCACCGGAGCGTCGATCACGGCCAGGCCGGCGACGGGGTCACCGTCCACGATCGACTGACCCTGCCCGCTGGCCCGCGTGTCCTGCCGGCCGCGCAGCAACCATCCGGCGGCCAGGCCCAGCAACAACGCCAGTACCACTATCAGCGAGTGTCCGATAGACCACTCCACGGCGAACCTCCCTCTCATTTCATCGAAAAAGTCACGAGAAAAACTCGCCGCAGCTTTGCACACGTGCTTTGCCGATGACAGAGAGGACCGGTCGTCGGCACGATGGTCGGGACGGTCACCTCGGGTGGTGCCTGACGGGTGACGCAGCGTCGCAGCCACGGCAGGACGGAACCGGCGGGCCCCGTGCGCCGTTCGACGGCGTTCCGCGCGACGACCAGGGCCGGGCCCCGCGGTGACCGCCGCACACGCAGCGACCCGGGTCGGCGCCGTGTCGCCGTGCCCGGGTCGGTGGTGCCGCGCTCAGTCCTCGTCGCCCTCGTAGGTGTGGAAGTCGTCGACGAAGCGGCACCGCAGCGGGGGCACCCGACTGGTCACTCCGAAGTAGCCGCGCGCGCCGAGCAACGCGAGTCGGCCCACCACGCCGACGATCAGCGAGATGCCCTTGCGGACCCGCTCGGGTACGAGGTCGCGGGTCTGCGCGGTCAGCGGAATGCGGGTGGCGATGTTGATGGTGCCGGCGTCGCGGGTGACCGCGTGTGGCAGGTACTGGTGGCGTACCGCCGAGTGTGTGCCATCCGCCGCCACCAGCAGGTCGCCGGTGGCGCTGGTCCCGTCGGCGAAGTACGCGGTGACCGTGCCGTCGTCGTGCTGCTCGTACCGGACGAAGGTCTTGTCGAAACGCACCACGTCGCCCAGGTCGGTCAGCAACACCTGGCGCAGCACCATCCGGGCCACCGAGTGTTCGGTGCGCACCGGGTCGACGGCCGGCCGCAACTCGCACGAGGCGGTCTGGCGCAGCCGTTGGGTGACGACGTTGAAGTAGCTCGGCGGCCGGGCGCAGGTGGCCAGGAACGTGGCGACAGCTTCGGCGGCAGGCACTCGCGCAGCGCCCGGCTGCCGGTGGGGCCGATGCCCACCCGGTAACCGAGCAGCCCTTCGGCGCTGTGGTGGTGCCGTTCGTAGACGGCGACGCTGATCCCGGCGCGACGCAGCCCGTGCGCGAGGCGCAGCCCGCCGGTGTCGGCGCCGATGATCAGGACGTGCGGCGGGGCGGTGGACCTGTCAGCCGGCCGGGTGGGGCGCCGCCACGTCGGCCGCGTCCCAGCGGTAGAAGCAGTCGGCGATGGCGTCCTGGGGGGAGCGCCAGGTCGACAGGTACGGCGAGGTGTGGGCGGCGAGTCGTTCGTTGACCTGCTGGAAGAGCGGGTGGTTGCGGGCGGCGGCGAGGGCGCCCGGGTCGACGTCCGAGGTCTCGATGAGGTGCACGAACACGTCGTGCAGGCAGTACAGGGACCGGTGCGTGACGCCGGTCAGACCGGGCAGTTCGGTGGCGTCGGACTCGGCGAAGATCTGGGCGACCCGCTCCTCCGCGCCCGGGATGATCCGGTTGACGATCAGTAGACGACTCATGGGAACCCTTCCGCCGGTGGCCGATCCCGGCCCGTGGGCCGGTGGTCACGTGCTCGTTGCGCCCACCGTGCCGCAGGGTGTGTCACGTCACCGTCACGTGCGTCACCCGGCCGATGACGGCCGGGCGGCGGGCTCCCGGCCGACGGCCGCCGGGCGGGTGGCCGCCCGGATCGGGGCGAGCGTGTCGTCGAGCAGGGCGCTCATCGCCGGGCTGGGCTCCAGGCGTAGCTCCCGGCGCAACAGGTCACGGTAGACGTAGAAGGCGTGCACGGCCTCGAAGGCGTTGCCCTCGGCGAGATGGATGCGCACCACCAGCCGGTGTGGCGTCTCGCGCAGCGGCTCGGCGGCCATCGCCTCCAACGCGGCATCCAGCGCCTCGCCGTGCCGCCCCGCCGCGAGGTGCTGCGCGGCCACCTGCTCCAGCATGTGCAGGCGCAGTTGTCGCAGCCGTTCCCGGTCCAGCAGCACCCAGTCGTCGTACCAGCCGGGCAGCAGGTCGTGCCGGCCGGCGGCGAGCGCCCCGGCGGTGGTCCGCGGGTCGTCACCGTTGCGGACGCGCGCGGCCGTCTGCACGAGGTCGTCCACGTCGACCCGTACCGCCGGTGCCAGTCGGACCGTGTCGCCGGCCACGACCATCGGGCAGCACGGGTCCTGCCGCAGCCGCCACAGCGCGGTACGCAGCGACGACAGCGCCCGGTCCTCCGACACGTCGGGCCAGAGCAGCCCGGCCAGCTGGCTGCGGGTCGCGCCGGGACGCAGCCCGATCAGCGCGATCACCCGTTGCAGACCGCGCGGCACCACGATGTGCGCGGTGGCGCGCAGGAGCCGGAAACCGCCGAGCAGGTGCAGTGCGAGGTCGGCCTCGTCGGGACCTGCGGCGGTCGGCACGGACGGCTCAGCGGCCACGGCGGCACCCCCTGCGGAACGCTCGTCCCGACTGTCTGCTGTGTCCCGGATCGGCTGCCGCCTCGCCGCAGTCGACCCCGTCGACGGAATGCGACCACGGCTGTGAATGCGCGGCATCGCCCGCCGGAGCCGCCGGGTTGACCACCGTGAAGATTATCAATAGTGGTCACGGTGAGTCAACGCCGATGTTGGCCTTCCCTCAGCCGTGCTCAACCGTGAGATCCGTTCTGAACTGCTAGAACATCACACTCTCGGGTCGGGGCCGCATACATGGGACGCATAGCTCATACACAGGTTGCGTCAACGCAGCGTCACCGTGCAGCGCTGCCGGTCGGGCCGCTGCGGTGACGCCGCCGTGACGACGACTGCCGCATCGTGGCGGCAGTCGTCCAGCACGTCCGGAGGTTCACCGGCCGGCCCGGACGCCGTTGGGGGGAGGCCCAGCCATGGACCGATCGCTGATCGTCGCGAAGGTCGTACCGACCGCCGAGGAACAGGTCGCCGACATCTTCGCCGAGTCGGACGCGACCGAGCTGCCGCGCCTGGTCGGCGTCCGGCACCGCTCGCTGTACCGACTGCACGACCTCTACGTGCACCTGCTCGACACCGAGCATCCGGCGCAGGAGGCGGTGGAGGCCGCCCGTGGTCACCCCGAATTCGTCCGGGTCAGCGACCGGCTGCGGCCGTACGTCTCGCCGTACCTGCCGACCTGGCGCTCGCCGCGCGACGCGATGGCGCACTGCTTCTACCGGTTCGACGCCCCGGACGCCGGGGGGCGTTCGTGACCGCCCCCGCCGGGCACGCGGAGCAACTCTGGTCCCGCTGCGCCGGCTGTGCGAGCCTGCTCTACCGCAAGCGGCTGCGACGCAACCTGGACGTCTGCCCGGAGTGCGGTGAGCACACCCGGCTCGGCGCCCCGGAACGCCTGCGGCAGCTCGTGGACCCGGGGTCCCTGCGCCTCCTGCCCGACCGGCTGCCCGAGGCGGACCCGCTCGACTTCGTCGACGTGCTGCCGTACCCGCACCGGCTCAGCGCCGCGCGGGCCAGCACGGGCCTGGCCGAGGCGGTCCTCTGCGGGACCGCCACCATCGGCGGACAGCCGACCGCTCTGGCCGTGATGGACTTCCGCTTCCTCGGCGGCAGCCTCGGCTGCGCGGTGGGTGAGCTCATCACCCGAACCGCCGAGCGGGCGCTGGACGACCGCGTGCCGCTCATCCTGGTCACCGCGTCCGGTGGGGCACGGATGCAGGAGGGCGCCCTGTCGCTGATGCAGATGGCCACGGTCAGCCAGGCCATCGCCGCGCTGCGCGAGGCGGGTCTGCTCACCGTCAGTGTGCTCACCGACCCGACCTACGGAGGGGTGGCGGCGTCGTTCGCCACCAACACCGACCTGGTGCTCGCCGAGAGTGGCGCCCGGATGGGTTTCGCCGGACCACGGGTGATCCGCCAGGTCACCGGCCGGGCGCTGCCGGAGGGCTTCCAGACCGCCGACTTCCTGCTGCGCCACGGTCAGGTGGACATGGTGGTGCAGCGCCGGTCGCTGCGGGGTCGACTGGCGGCGTTGCTGGCCGCGGCCCGCGCCGGCCGTCCGGCGCGTGCGCCCGTACCCCGTCAGGAGCCGGCGCGACACCACGAGCGCCTGGCCGGCGCGGTCCCGACGGTCCCGCCGGCGGAGGCCGACGGCCACCGCCCGGTCGGGGAGCGGCCGGCCGACGACGGCCCGACACCTGCGGTACGCGACGCGTGGGACACCGTGCGCACGGCCCGTCACCCGGGTCGACCCACCACCCTGGACTATCTCGACTCGGTCTTCGACGGGTTCGTCGAGCTGCACGGCGACCGGCTCGGCGGGGACTGCCCCGCCATCGTCGGCGGTGTCGCCCGGCTGGCCGGCCGGCACGTCATGGTCATCGGCCACCAGAAGGGGCACACCACCGCCGACCTGGTCGCCCGCAACTTCGGGATGGCCAGCCCCGCCGGGCACCGCAAGGCGCTGCGACTGATGCGTCTCGCCGCCCGCCTCGGCCTGCCGGTGGTCACTCTCGTCGACACCCCCGGCGCCGACCCGGGAATCAGCGCCGAGGAGCAGGGCCAGGCGGCAGCCATCGCGGAGAACATCCTCACCCTCACCGTCCTGCCCACCCCCGTCCTCGCGGTGATCACCGGTGAGGGCGGCAGCGGTGGCGCGCTGGCCCTCGCCGTCGCCGACCGGGTGCTGATGCTCCAACACGCCGTCTATTCGGTGATCAGCCCGGAGGGCTGCGCCGCCATCCTCTGGCCGGACCGCTCCGCCGCGCCGCAGGCCGCCCGCGCGCTCCGGCTGACCGCACCCGACCTGTGTCGCCTCGGCGTCGTCGACGAGATCGTCCCCGAACCGGCGACGGCCGCCCACGACGACCCCGCGGAGACCGCCCGACGGCTGCGCGCCGCGCTGCTGGCGAACCTGCTGCCGCTGCTGGACGTGCCGCCCGCCATGCTGGTCCGCCTGCGGCGGCAGCGGTTCCGCCGGTTCGGCGCCCCTCGCGCCGGTGCCCGGGCGGGTGCCCGATGACCGCCGCGCCCACGGTCTCCACCGTGGACGGTCCGAACGGCCGACCCGACGTGGACGGCCGAACCGACGCCGAGGGCCGCGCCGACGCCGAGAGCCCGAGCGCGGCGCAGAGCGGCCCCGAGCCGGCCGACGCCCGCGACGGTGTCCGCCCGGACGGACGTCAGCCGGCGGACGGGCACCCGAGGACCGACGCGGACGGCGAGGAGGTGCTGGTCGGGCTGCGTCGACAGGCGCAACACCTGCTCGCCGAAATCCCCGGTCCGGTGCGTCGGATCCGGTTGTGCAGCGGGACGACGGTGCTGGAGGTTCAGTGGCACCCGGACGTACCCCGGGCACTGCCGCCGGCCGGCGCCACACCGTCGGCGGGCGCGGGCGTGCCC
>NZ_JBEXHY010000172.1:0-9195 GCF_040608295.1 Micromonospora sp. NPDC005197
CCGCGGCCCCGGCCCCGGGGCGTCCCGCATTCCCCCTTCCTCGGGGCCGCCCTGCCCCCCGCACCCGTCGTGGGGGCGGTTCGTCCGGTGGTGTCGCGATCCGCCGGTGGGTTGGATCTTCAGTGGTGTTTGGTCAGCGTTGGGTGACCATCGTTCGGGGCTTGGGGGTGGTGTTGGGGGGTTACCAGCCTCGGGCTCGCCACTGGGGGAGGGATGGGCGTTCTGCTCCCAGGGTGCTGTCCTTGCCGTGGCCGGGGTAGAACCAGGTGTCGTCCGGCAGTTGGTCGAACAGCTTGTGCTCGACGTCGTCGATCAGCGCGGCGAAGCGCTGCGGGTCCTGATCCGTGTTGCCAACGCCGCCGGGAAAGAGGCTGTCGCCGGTGAACAGGTGGCCGGTGCCGCTCGGGTCGCGGTAGAGCAGCGCGATCGAACCCGGCGTGTGGCCCTTGATGTGGATGACCTCCAGCGCGCAGTCGCCGACCGCCACGGTGTCGCCATCGGCCAGCTGCTCCGCCTCGATCGGCAGCCCGGCCGCGTCGTCGGCGTGCACGAGCGCCCGCGCGCCGGTCTTGGCGACCACCTCCTCCAGCGCCACCCAGTGGTCCATGTGCTGGTGGGTGGTCACCACGGCGGTCAGACCACCGTCGCCGATCAGCTCCAGCAGCCGGGGCGCCTCGTTGGCGGCGTCGATCAACACCTGGTCGCCGGTGCCGGTGCAGCGCAGCAGGTAGGCGTTGTTGTCCATCGGGCCCACCGACAGCTTGCTGATGGTGAGCCCGTCCAACTCCCGTACCGCCGGCGGGCCGCCGTGGGTGACATCTCCGCTGTAGGTCATGACGTGTCCATATCCGTTCCGGTGGAGTAGGCAGGGGGACCGTCGGGGTCGACGGCGAACGTGGCGGCCGGTGGTGTCGTCCGCCGCGCCCCCGAGCGGCAGCGGACCCGTGGTCACGCGTCGACCCTAGCGGGCCCGCGCCGCGCCGTCGTCGCGGAAATCGCTTTCGGCGCGTCGCCCCGCGCCCTACCGTCGGCCTCACAAGCGGCACCGGGACGTCGGACGGAGGTGGTGTTCATGCCGGACGTGGCACGCGTGTTCCGCCATCACCAGCTCGACACCGATGAGGATGCCATGACGATCGATCTGACCGCCCTCGGCTGGGACGCCGACCGGGCGGCGTACGCCGCCCGACGCGGCGAGCACCACCCCGGCCGGGTGGCCCGGGTGGACCGGGGGGTCTGCACGGTGCTCACCGCCGGCGGCCCGGTCCGGGCCAGCCTCGGCCCGTCCGTGCTGGCCGCCGCCGTCCAGGACCCCTCGGCACTGCCCTGCGCGGGGGACTGGGTGCTGCTCACGCACTGGCCGGACCGCCGGATCACCGTGGCGGCCGTGCTGCCCCGGCGGGCCGCGCTGATCCGCCGTACCGCCGGCAAGGACGCCAGCGGCCAGGTGCTGGCCGCCAACCTCGACGCCGCCGCCGTGGTGGAGCCGGTGCACCCGGAGCCGGATGTCGGCCGCATCGAGCGGCTGCTCTCCCTGGTCCACGAGTCCGGGGCTCGGCCGCTCGTGGTGCTGACGAAGGCCGACCTCGCGGCCGACCCGGCCGCGCTGGCCCGCCAGCTCGCCGTGATCGCCCCCGGTGTGCCGGTGCTGTCGGTCAGCGCCGAGCGCGGCACGGGGCTGGACCCGCTGCGCGCCGAGGTCGCGCCGGGTCGCACGCTGGGGCTGCTCGGGCCGTCCGGCGCCGGCAAGTCGAGCCTGGTCAACGCGCTCGCCGGCGCGGTGATGATGCCGACCCAGGCGATCCGTCGGGTCGACGGCAAGGGCCGGCACACCACCACGTGGCGGGCCCTGGTGCCGATCCCGAACGGCGGTGCCGTCATCGACACACCCGGCGTACGGGCGGTCGGCCTGCTCGACGGCGTAGCCGGGCTGGACCGGGCGTTCGCCGACATCGCCGGGCTGGCCGAGGGCTGTCGGTACGCCGACTGTCGGCACGACGGCGAACCGGCCTGCGCGGTCCGCGACGCGTTGCGGACCGGTGAGCTGTCCACCCGTCGGTGGGAGAGCTGGCGGCGTCTGCAGTCGGAGGTCACCCACGAGAGCCGGCGGCGCGAGGCGCGGCTGGCCGCCGAGCGGCGCGGCGGGTGGCGATCGGCGCGGCGTCGGGCGGCCCGGCCGCCGTCGCCCGGAGGTTACTGACGGGCGGTCGTGCGTGGCGCGGCCGACCGGGCTGAGCTGGGGGAATGTGCGGGCGGGGAAAACTGTCACACCTCGGGGCTAGAGTTGCCGAGGCGTGTTTTCCGCGCCCGCACGACCGCTCGAAATCCCCCCAGAGCGGGACAGATCCTTCGCTTCGTCTTCTCCCGGGAGTACACGCACTGTGGCCGACCGACTGATCATCCGTGGCGCGCGCGAGCACAACCTGCGTGACGTCAGTCTCGACCTGCCCCGGGACGCTCTCATCGTGTTCACCGGGCTGTCCGGGTCGGGCAAGTCGAGCCTGGCCTTCGACACGATCTTCGCCGAGGGGCAGCGTCGCTACGTCGAGTCGCTCTCCTCGTACGCCCGGCAGTTCCTCGGGCAGATGGACAAGCCCGACGTCGACTTCATCGAGGGGCTGAGCCCGGCCGTCTCGATCGACCAGAAGTCCACCTCGCGCAACCCGCGCTCGACCGTCGGCACCATCACCGAGGTCTACGACTACCTGCGGCTGCTCTTCGCCCGCATCGGTGAGCCGCACTGCCCGGTCTGCGGCGAGCGGATCTCCCGGCAGAGCCCGCAGCAGATCGTCGACCGGGTCCTCGCGATGGCCGAGGGCACCAAGTTCATGGTGCTCGCGCCGGTGATCCGCGGCCGCAAGGGCGAGTACGTCGACCTCTTCGCCGAGCTGCAGGCCAAGGGCTACGCCCGGGCCCGCGTCGACGGCGTGGTGCACCCGCTGACCGAGCCGCCGAAGCTCAAGAAGCAGGAGAAGCACACCATCGAGGTGGTGATCGACCGGCTCACCGTCAAGCCGAGCGCCAAGCAGCGGCTGACCGACTCGGTCGAGGCCGCGCTGGGCCTGTCCAGCGGGCTGGTCCTGCTCGACTTCGTCGACCTGCCGGAGGACGACCCGGACCGGGAGCGCCGCTACTCCGAGCACCTGGCCTGCCCCAACGACCACCCGCTGGCCATCGAGGATCTCGAGCCCCGGGTCTTCTCCTTCAACGCGCCGTACGGCGCCTGCCCGGAGTGCACCGGCCTGGGCACCAAGAAGGAGGTCGACCCGGAGCTGCTGGTCCCCGACCCGGAGCGCACCCTGCGCGAGGGCGCCATCCAGCCCTGGTCCACCGGGCACAACCTGGAATACTTCCTGCGCCTGCTGGAGGCGCTCGGCGAGGCCCAGCACTTCGACGTCGACACCCCGTGGCGGGCGCTGCCGGCGCGGGCGCAGAAGACGATCCTGCACGGCTCCGACGACCAGGTGCACGTGCGCTACCGCAACAAGTACGGTCGCGAGCGCTCCTACTACACCGGGTTCGAGGGCGTGGTGCAGTGGATCGAGCGCCGGCACTCCGACACCGAGTCCGAGTGGTCCCGCGACAAGTACGAGGGCTACATGCGCGACGTGCCGTGCGCGGCGTGCGGCGGCGCCCGGCTCAAGCCCGAGGTGCTCGCGGTCACCCTCGCCGGCAAGAGCATCGCCGAGGTCTGCAACCTGTCGGTGGGGGAGTGCGCCGACCTGCTCGCCGGCATCGAGCTGACCGACCGGCAGAAGATGATCGCCGAGCGCGTCCTCAAGGAGATCAACGCCCGGCTGCGGTTCCTGCTCGACGTCGGCCTGGACTACCTCTCGCTGGACCGGCCGGCCGGCACGCTGTCCGGCGGCGAGGCGCAGCGCATCCGGCTGGCCACCCAGATCGGCTCCGGCCTGGTCGGCGTGCTCTACGTGCTCGACGAGCCGTCGATCGGTCTGCACCAGCGCGACAACCATCGGCTGATCGAGACCCTGATCCGGCTGCGCGGTCTGGGCAACACGCTGATCGTGGTGGAGCACGACGAGGACACCATCCGCGTCGCCGACTGGATCGTCGACATCGGGCCCGGCGCTGGCGAGCACGGCGGCAAGATCGTGCACAGCGGCTCGGTGCCGGCCCTGCTGAAGAACAAGGAGTCGATCACCGGGGCGTACCTGTCGGGGCGCCGGTCGATCCCGACACCGACGGGCCGCCGCCCGCAGGATCCGGCCCGCGAGCTGGTGGTGCACGGCGCGCGCGAGCACAACCTGCGCAACCTGACCGTCTCGTTCCCGCTGGGCCAGCTCATCGCGGTCACCGGGGTCAGCGGCTCGGGCAAGTCGACGCTGGTCAACGACATCCTGTACGCCGTGCTGGCCAACCAGATCAACGGCGCTCGGCTGGTGCCCGGCCGGCACACCCGGGTCTCCGGTCTGGAGCACGTGGACAAGGTCGTCGGTGTGGACCAGTCGCCGATCGGCCGTACCCCGCGCTCCAACCCGGCCACCTACACGGGGGTCTGGGACCACGTCCGCAAGCTCTTCGCCGAGACCACCGAGGCCAAGGTCCGGGGGTACGGGCCGGGCCGGTTCTCGTTCAACGTCAAGGGCGGTCGCTGTGAGGCGTGCTCCGGCGACGGCACCATCAAGATCGAGATGAACTTCCTGCCCGACGTGTACGTCCCCTGCGAGGTCTGCAAGGGCGCCCGGTACAACCGGGAGACCCTGGAGGTGCACTACAAGGGCAAGACCGTCTCGGACGTGCTGGAGATGCCGATCGAGGAGGCCGCGGAGTTCTTCTCCGCGATCCCGGCCATCCACCGGCACCTCAAGACGCTCGTCGACGTCGGCCTGGGGTACGTCCGCCTCGGGCAGCCCGCGCCGACCCTCTCCGGCGGCGAGGCGCAGCGGGTCAAGCTGGCCTCCGAGCTGCAGAAGCGCTCCACCGGGCGGACGGTCTACGTGCTCGACGAGCCGACCACCGGTCTGCACTTCGAGGACATCCGCAAGCTGCTGATGGTGCTCGAAGGGCTGGTCGACAAGGGCAACACGGTGATCACCATCGAGCACAACCTCGATGTGATCAAGACGGCCGACTGGCTGATCGACATGGGTCCGGAGGGCGGCCACCGGGGCGGCATGGTGCTCGCCACCGGCACCCCGGAGGAGGTCGCCGAGGTGCCCGAGAGCCACACCGGCCAGTTCCTGCGTCAGGTGCTCAAGCTCGACGGCGAGGCCAAGGGCGCGGCGGCGGCGACCACCCGCGCCGCCAAGGCCAACGGCGCCACCAAGACGCGGGCCAGCCGCAAGGTGCCGGCCGGCGCGCGCTGACCGCGACGCAACTCTTTCGGGGCGGGTCGGATGACGACCCGCCCCGACCCTTTTGCGGGGTGTCGCACCGATGCCGGGGTGAACTATCCGGCACAGTTGCCCGTGGAGAGAAGTGTGGCCGGCTTTTGGACCGGCGCACTGGGCGAGAGAGAGGCGAGGCATGAGCGACGATCAGGCGCTGACCGGACCGGGTACGCAGACCCGTCGTACCCTGCTCACCGGCGTCGGGGCCGTCGGCGCGGCCGTCGTCCTGGCGGCCTGCGGCAGTGACGACGACGGCAGTGGCAGCGGTGCCCCCACCAGCGGCGGCCCGGCGGTGCCCAGCACCGGGGACGCGGGCGGCGGGGATCGGCAGAACGCCCAGTCGCTGGCCACCACCGCCGACATCCCGGTCGGCGGCGGCAAGGTCCTCGCCGCCGAGGGCGTCGTGATCACCCAGCCCACGGCCGGTCAGTTCAAGGGCTTCAGCCCGATCTGTACGCACCAGAACTGCCCCGTGACGAACGTCGACGGCGGCACCATCAACTGCACCTGCCACAACAGCAAGTTCTCGATCGAGGACGGCTCGGTGAAGGCCGGTCCGGCCACCAAGCCGCTGCCGCCGAAGGACATCAAGGTGACCGGGGACCAGATCTCCCTCGCCTGACCCGCGCGGCTCGACGGCTTGATCGACTCGCGTTCCATGAAGTCGGGGTGTCGGTAGGCACCGGACACCCCGACTTCCCGGAAACCGAGTGGATCAAGTGCTCGCGGTGGGTGTCGGGGGTGCGGACTAGGCTTGTCGACGTGGCTGACCCCTCGACCTACCGTCCCGCACCCGGCACCATCCCGGAGTCACCGGGGGTCTACCGCTTCCGCGACGGCACCGGCCGGGTGATCTACGTCGGCAAGGCGAAAAACCTGCGCAGCCGGCTCAACTCCTACTTCGGCGACGTGTGGAACCTGCACGAGCGCACCCGCCAGATGGTCACCACGGCCGAGTCGGTGGACTGGATCACCGTCGGCACCGAGGTCGAGGCGCTCCAGCAGGAGTTCACCTGGATCAAGCAGTACGACCCCCGGTTCAACGTCCGCTACCGCGACGACAAGTCGTACCCCTATCTTGCCGTCACCCTCGACGAGGAGTACCCGCGACTCCAGGTGATGCGCGGCGCGAAGCGCAAGGGTGTGCGCTACTTCGGTCCGTACTCGCACGCCTGGGCCATCCGGGAGACCCTCGACCTGCTGCTGCGGGTGTTCCCCGCGCGCACCTGCTCGGCCGGCGTGTTCAAGCGGGCCGGCCAGGTCGGTCGTCCCTGCCTGCTGGGCTACATCGGCAAGTGCTCGGCGCCGTGCGTCGGCACCGTCTCCGCCGACGAGCACCGTGCGATCGTCGACGACTTCTGCGACTTCATGGCCGGGCGCACCGACACCATGGTCCGCAAGATCGAGCGCGAGATGACCGAGGCGAGCGAGCACCTGGAGTTCGAGCGGGCCGCCCGGCTGCGCGACGACGTGGCCGCCCTGCGCCGGGCCATGGAGAAGCAGACCGTGGTGCTCGGCGATGGCACCGACGCCGACGTGGTCGCGTTCGCCGACGACCCGCTCGAGGCGGCCGTGCAGGTCTTCCACGTCCGCGACGGCCGGGTCCGCGGCCAGCGCGGGTGGGTGGTGGAAAAGACCGAGGACCTGACCACCGGCGACCTGGTGCACCACTTCTGCACCCAGGTGTACGGCGGCGAGCACGGCGAAGCCGACGTGCCCCGCGAGCTGCTGGTGCCCGAGTTGCCCGCCGACGCCGACGCGCTGGCCGAGTGGCTCAGCAGCCACCGGGGCAGTCGGGTGTCACTGCGCGTGCCGCAGCGCGGCGACAAGCGTTCGCTCATGGAGACGGTGGAGCGCAACGCCAAGGACGCGCTGGCCCGGCACAAGCTCAAGCGGTCCGGCGACCTGACCACCCGCGGCAAGGCGCTGGACGAGATCACTGAGGCGCTCGGCATGCGTACCTCGCCGCTGCGCATCGAGTGCTTCGACATCTCGCAGATCCAGGGCACCGACGTGGTCGCCAGCATGGTGGTCTTCGAGGACGGGCTGCCCCGCAAGAGTGAGTACCGGCGGTTCATCGTGCGGGGCGCCACCGACGACCTGTCCGCCATGTCCGAGGTGCTACGCCGCCGCTTCGCCCGTTACCTCGACGCGCGGGCCGAGACGGGCGAGGTGGGCGTGGAGTCCGCCGACGACCCGACCGCGCCCGGCGGCGCCACGGATCCGCAGATCGGCATCCTGGTCGACCCGACCACCGGCCGGCCGCGGAAATTCGCGTACCCGCCACAACTGGTGGTCGTCGACGGCGGCGCCCCGCAGGTTGCGGCGGCCGCCCAGGCCCTCGCCGATTTGGGCATCGACGATGTCGCGCTGTGCGGCCTCGCCAAGCGGCTGGAGGAGGTGTGGCTCCCCGACGACGAGTTCCCGGTCATCCTGCCGCGCACCTCGGAGGGTCTCTACCTGCTGCAACGGGTCCGCGACGAGGCGCACCGCTTCGCCATCACGTTCCACCGCCAGCGTCGCTCGAAGCGGATGACCGAGTCGGCGCTGGACAATGTCCCCGGCCTGGGCGAGGTACGCCGCAAGGCGCTGCTACGGCACTTCGGCTCGCTGAAGCGACTCTCGACGGCGACCGTCGAAGAGATCACCGAGGTACCCGGGGTGGGTCGACGCACCGCCGAGGCGATCCTGACCGCCCTCGACAAGGGCGCAAAAGCGGACGACAGCGCCGAGTCGACGCCCAGCGCGTAGGCGACCCGCAGCGCGGGGGGCGACGCCCTGCGCGGGGGCGACCCGCAGCGCGGGGGGCGACGCCCTGCGCGTAGGCGACGCCCTGCGCGTAGGCGATCCGCAGCGCGGGGGCGACGCCCAGCGCGTAGACACACCGCGACAATCCTCGCGCCCCGCATGATCGTGCTCGATCCTGGATGTAGTGGCCTAGTTGGCAGGGTGAGGCCCCTGTTTCCTGGATCGAGCGCGATCATCCGGTGGCGGTCGGGCCGCGTGGAGGTGATCGACTCGGGTTCGGTGATGTCGGGGTGTCCGGCGCGTCCGGATACCCCGGTATCGCCGAAGTCGAGTCGATCAACCCCCCGGGGTGGTGGCGTGACCCGGAGGTCGGCGTGCAGTGGCGTGTCGCCCACCGAGGGACACCGTGCACGGCACGTCTCGGGCGGGCATGATCGTGCTCGATCCTGGATGTAGTGGTCTCGCCGGCAGGGTGAGGGGCCTGTTTCCGGGATCGAGCACGATCATCAGGTGGCGGTGGGGCCGCCTGGAGGTGATCCACTCGGGTTCGGTGATGTCGGGGTGTCCCGCGCGCCCGGATACCCCGGTATCGCCGAAGTCGAGTCGATCACCACCGGCTGGTGCGGATGTCCGTTTCCAGTGGGTGGTTTGTCCGGTCCGGGCGGTGGCGTCCCGTGGTCGGTGCCACCCTGGTGGCGGAATCGGGGACCCGGCGGGGTCGTTATACCTGGCATGCCGCCGCGAGCCTCGGGCTTCGGTGGCGCGGCAGCCGCCGGGAACACCCGCCCGGCCGCCACCGTTACACCCCCGCACAGCCGAGCACCACCGGTCGTCCCCGGTCTGGGAAGAACGTTGGCGGAATGACTCGCTGCCCCGGGCCGTTGCACCACCCTCCGGGACATCCCCGTGCAGGCCCCCGCCGGGCCGCCGGGCCCCGTCCCGCCGTGAACTTTCCCGCTCGGCACACCGCCCCCGCTTGTGTGTCGTCGCGTTTTCCCCACATGCAGAGGAGCACGCCATCATGCGTACCGATCTGATTCGTAAGACCGCTCTGACCGCTGCTGGCCTCGCCTTCACCGGCGGCGCCATCGCCGGC
>NZ_JBEXHY010000173.1:0-9177 GCF_040608295.1 Micromonospora sp. NPDC005197
GTGGCCGCCGCGCGGGCGGCGGCGCGGACCAGGGCCGGCCCCCGATAGATGAAGCCGGTGTAGAGCTGCACCAGAGCGGCGCCGGCGTCGACCATCCGCGCCGCGTCGTCCGGGTCCAGCACCCCGCCGACGCCGATGATCGGCAGGGCGCCGGCGGTCTCCCGATGGACGAACGCGACTACGTCCCGGGCGCGGCCGGTCAGCGGCCGGCCGGACAGGCCACCGGTCTCGGCGCCGCGTTCGGCGTCGGCCGGGGCCAGGCCGTCGCGGGCCAGGGTGGTGTTGGTCGCGATCACCCCGGCGGCGCCCCGGGCCAGGCACACCTCCAGCAGCTCGGCGATCGCCGCCTCGGTGAGATCCGGTGCGATCTTGACCAGCACCGGCTTCTCCCCCACCAGCGCGGCCAGCAGGGCGTCCAGATGCGCGCGGTCCTGCAACGAGCGCAGGCCCGGGGTGTTCGGCGAGGACACGTTGACCGCGAAGTAGTCGCCGTGCCCACGCAGCGCCCGGTACGAGGCGAGGTAGTCCTCGACCGCCTCGTCGAGCGGGGTCACCTTGGACTTGCCCAGCGAGATCCCCAGCGGCACCCCGATGGGGCGCGGCAGCGCGTCCAGCCGGGCGGCCAGCGCGGCCGCCCCGGCGTTGTTGAAGCCCATCCGGTTGACCACGGCCTCGCTGGCCGGCAGCCGGAACAGCCGCGGCCGGGGGTTGCCCGGCTGGGCGTGCGCCGTCACGGTGCCGACCTCGACGAAGCCGAAGCCGAGCGCCGGCCAGGCCGCCAGCGCGGCGCCGTCCTTGTCCATGCCGGCGGCCAGCCCGACCGGGTTGGGGAATCGCACGCCGAACACCGTGCGCGGCGCCTGGACGGCGTAGCGGGCCCGCAGGGCCGCCAACGCCACCGGACGCCGCGACAGCCCGGCCAACCGCCGCAGCGTCCACTCGTGCGCGGCCTCGGCGTCGCCACCGCCGAGGCGGAACAACCCCGGCCGCACGACCCGCTCGAACAGGGTCACTGGGCCGCCCGGAGGGTGGCGTGCAGGTCCTGCAGGGGGCGGACCTGCATGTCGCCCCGGATCCGCGCCTCGATGCCCATGACCGCCGCCGCGGCGCCCGGAACAGTGGTGATGCAGGGGATGTCGGCGGTGACGGCGGCGCTGCGAATCTCGTAGCCGTCCGAGCGGGCGCTCGCGCCGGAGCCCTGCGGGGTGTTGACCACCAGGGCCACGTCGCCACCGAGGATCAGCGACACCGCGTCCTCCCCCTCGCCGGCCTCGTAGTGCTTGCGGATCTGCTCGCAGGCGATCCCGTGCCGGCGCAGCACCTCGGCCGTGCCGGTGGTGGCGACGATCTCGAAGCCCAGGTCGGCCAGCCGCTTGATCGGGAAGATCATGCCGCGCTTGTCCCGGTTGGCCACCGACACGAAGATCTTCCCGGCGGTCGGCAGCGACCCGTACGCGGCGGACTGGCTCTTGGCGAAGGCGTGCCCGAAGTTGGTGTCGATGCCCATCACCTCGCCGGTCGACTTCATCTCCGGGCCGAGCAGCGAGTCGATCCCCTTGCCGGCCCGGGTCCGGAAGCGCTTGAACGGCAGCACCGCCTCCTTGACCGCGATCGGCGCGTCGGCGGGCATCGTGCCGCCGTCGCCCGTCGCCGGGAGCAGGCCCTCGGCGCGCAGCTCGGCGATGGTCGCGCCGAGCGCGATCCGGGCGGCCGCCTTGGCCAGCGGAACGGCCGTCGCCTTCGAGACGAACGGCACGGTCCGCGACGCGCGCGGGTTGGCCTCCAGGACGTAGAGCACGTCGTCCTTGAGCGCGTACTGCACGTTGAGCAGACCGCGCACGCCGACACCGCGGGCGATCGCCTCGGTGTAGCGGCGGACCTCGGCCAGGTGCGACCCCGCGAGGGTGATCGGCGGCAGCGCGCAGGACGAGTCGCCGGAGTGGATCCCGGCCTCCTCGATGTGCTCCATCACGCCACCGATGTAGACCGCGCCGTCGGCGTCGCACAGGGCGTCCACGTCGATCTCGATGGCGTCGTCGAGGAACCGGTCCACCAGCACCGGATGGTCGCCGGAGATGTCGGTGGCCCGACCGATGTAGTCGCGCAGCGTCGGGTCGTCGTAGACGATCTCCATGCCCCGCCCGCCCAGCACGTACGACGGTCGGACCAGCACCGGGTAGCCGATCTCGTCGGCGATCGTCTTGGCCTCGTCGTAGGACGTGGCCATGCCGTGCGCCGGCGCGCGCAGCCCGGCACGGGCCAGCACCGCGCCGAACGCGCCCCGCTCCTCGGCCAGGTGGATCGACTCCGGGGAGGTGCCGACGATCGGCACCCCGGCGTTCTTGAGCCGCTGCGCCAACCCCAGCGGGGTCTGCCCGCCGAGCTGCACGACCACGCCGACCACACCCGGCCCGCCGGCCGCCCGGCCGGAGGAGTCCTCCGCGTGCCAGACCTCCAGGACGTCCTCGAAGGTCAGCGGTTCGAAGTAGAGCCGGTCGGCGGTGTCGTAGTCGGTGGAGACCGTCTCGGGGTTGCAGTTGACCATGACGGTCTCGTAACCGGCCGACCGCAGCGCCTGCACCGCGTGCACGCACGAGTAGTCGAACTCGATGCCCTGCCCGATCCGGTTCGGGCCGGAGCCCAGGATCAGCACCTTCGGCCGGCCCGACGGCACGACCTCGGTCTCCAGGTCGTAGGTGGAGTAGTGGTAGGGGGTGGTGGCCTCGAACTCGGCCGCGCAGGTGTCCACGGTCTTGTAGACCGGGCGCACGTCGAGGCGGTGGCGCAGGGTCCGTACGCCGTCCTCGGCCGCCAGCTCCGGACGCAGCGCGGCGAGCTGCCGGTCGGACAGGCCGGCCCGCTTGGCGCGACGCAGCAGCTCGACGTCGAGCACCGGCGCGTCGACGATCTCGGCGCGCAGCTCGATCAGCGCGGCGATCTGGTCCAGGAACCAGGGGTCGATCCCGCCGGACGCCTCGGCGACCTCGGCGATCGACGCGCCGAGACGCAGCGCCCGCTCCACCGTGTAGAGCCGGCCGTCGTGCGGGATGCGCAACGCGGTGAGGGTGTTCTCCCGCGTCGCGTCGGCCGGGTCGGGCTGCGTCCAGAAGCCGGCGGCCTTGGTTTCCATCGAGCGCATCGCCTTGTTCAGCGCCTCGGTGAAGTTGCGCCCGAGGCTCATCGCCTCGCCCACCGACTTCATGGTGGTGGTCAGTTCCGGGTCCGCGCCGGGGAACTTCTCGAACGCGAACCGGGGGATCTTCACCACCACGTAGTCGAGGGTCGGCTCGAACGCCGCCGGGGTCTTCAGGGTGATGTCGTTGGGGATCTCGTCGAGCGTGTAGCCGATGGCCAGCTTCGCGGCGATCTTCGCGATCGGGAAGCCGGTCGCCTTGGACGCCAGCGCCGAGGAGCGCGACACCCGGGGGTTCATCTCGATCACGACGATCCGGCCGTCGACCGGGTTGACCGCGAACTGGATGTTGCAGCCGCCGGTGTCCACCCCGACCTCGCGCAGCACCGCGATGCCCAGGTCGCGCAGGCGCTGGTACTCCCGGTCGGTGAGCGTCATGGCCGGGGCCACGGTGACGCTGTCGCCGGTGTGCACGCCCATCGGGTCCAGGTTCTCGATCGAGCAGACGACCACCACGTTGTCGTGCCGGTCGCGCATCAGCTCCAGCTCGTACTCCTTCCAGCCGAGCACGCTCTCCTCGATGAGCACCTCGTGCACCGGACTGGCGGTCAGGCCGTCGCCGGCGATGCGGGCCAGGTCCTCCGGGGTGTGCGCCATGCCGGAGCCCAGGCCACCCATGGTGAACGACGGCCGGATCACCACCGGCAGGCCCAGCTCGGCGACTGTCGCCTCGACCTCGTCCATGGAGTGGCACACCCGGGAGCGGGGCACCAGCCCGGCCGGGTCGTCGACGCCCAGGCGTACGCCGGCCTTCGCCACGATCTCCTTGAACAGCTGGCGGTCCTCGCCCCGGTTGATGGCGTCGATGTTCGCGCCGATCAGCTCGACGCCGTACTTGTCCAGGACGCCGGCCTCGTGCAGGGCGACGGCCGTGTTCAGCGCGGTCTGGCCGCCGAGGGTGGCCAGGATCGCGTCCGGGCGCTCCTTGGCGATGACCAGCTCCACGAACTCCGGGGTGATCGGCTCGACGTACGTGGCGTCGGCGAACTCGGGGTCCGTCATGATCGTGGCGGGGTTGGAGTTGACCAGGCTGACCCGGATGCCCTCGCTGCGCAGCACCCGGCACGCCTGCGTGCCGGAGTAGTCGAACTCGCAGGCCTGCCCGATGACGATCGGCCCGGAGCCGATCACGAGGATGTGCTTGAGATCGGTCCGCTTAGGCATTGCTGCGCCCCTTGCTGTGGGTCCGGCCTTCGATCAGTTCCGCGAAACGGTCGAAGAGGTAGTCGGCGTCGTGCGGGCCGGCCGCCGCCTCCGGGTGGTACTGCACGGTGAAGGCGGGGACGTCCACGGCCCGCAGCCCCTCGACCACGTTGTCATTGAGGCAGACGTGCGACACCCGCACCCCGCCGAAGTCGGTGTCGATCACCTGGTCGGGAACCACCGCGCCCGACCCCGCACCGGGCACCCGGACCGCGAAGCCGTGGTTGTGACTGGTCACCTCCACCTTGCCGGTGGCCCGGTCGAGCACCGGCTGGTTGATCCCCCGGTGGCCGTAGCCCAGCTTGTAGGTGCCGAAGCCGAGCGCCCGGCCGAGGATCTGGCTGCCGAAGCAGATGCCGAACAGCGGCACCTCCCGCCGCAGCGCCTCCCGGGCCAGCGCCACCGGGCCGTCGGCCGTCGCCGGGTCGCCGGGGCCGGGCGACAGGAAGACCGCGTCGGCGCCGGTGGCCAGCAGGTCCTCGATGCTCGACGAGGCCGGCAACACGTGGGTGGTCACCCCGCGCGCGGCCAGTCGGCGCGGCACGTTGCGCTTGATGCCCAGGTCCAGCGCCGCCACGGTGAACCGGTGCTCGCCGAGCGCCTCGACGACGTACGGCTGGGCGGTGGTCACCTCGGCGGACAGGTCCGCGCCGACCATCTGCGGGGACTGCCGGACCCGGGCCAGCAGGCTCTGCGGGTCCTTCTCCACGCTGGAGATGCCCACCCGCATGGCGCCCCGCTCGCGCAGGTGCCGGGTCAACGCCCGGGTGTCCACACCGCTGATGCCCACCACACCCTCGGTGGCGAGGCGGTCCTCCAGGCTGCCGGTGGCCCGCCAGTTCGAGCCGATCCGGGCCGGGTCGCGGACGACGTAGCCGGCCACCCAGATCCGGCCGGACTCGTCGTCCTCGCCGTTGACGCCGGTGTTGCCGATGTGCGGCGCGGTCTGCACCACCACCTGCCGGTGGTAGGACGGATCGGTAAGCGTCTCCTGGTAACCGGTCATGCCGGTGTTGAAGACCGCCTCGCCGAAGGTCTCACCGACGCTGCCGTACGCCTCGCCGGGGAACGTGCGCCCGTCCTCGAGGACGAGGATCGCGGAACGTCTACGGGTCACTTGACTGCCTTTCCGTCCAGGACCGTCGGCTCGCCGCGCAGGAAGGTCGCCACGATGCGACCCGGCAGCGTCATGCGGGCGTACGGGGTGTTGCGACTGCGACTGGCCAGTTCCGCCGGCTCGATGGTGCGGCGGGCGGCCGGGTCGATCAGGGTCAGGTTGGCCGGCACACCGGGCGCCGGGTCGACGCCGTGCCCGGTCAGCCCCGCGATCCGGGCGGGGGTGCGCGACATCCGCTCGGCGATCAGGTCCCACTCGGGGCCGAGCACGTCGAGCGCGATGGACAGGGCCGTCTCCAGGCCGAGCATCCCCGGCCGGGCGTACGCCCACTCGCACTCCTTGTCCTCCACGGCGTGCGGGGCGTGGTCGGTGGCGATGATGTCGATGACGCCGTCGGCGAGCGCGGACCGCAGGGCGGTGATGTCCGCGGCCGTGCGCAGCGGCGGGTTCACCTTGAAGACCGGGTCGTAGGTCGCCGCCCGCTCGTCGGTAAGCAGCAGGTGGTGCGGGGTGACCTCGGCGGTGACGCGTACGCCACGGGCCTTGGCCTGGCGCAGCACCTCGACGCTGCCGGCGGTGGAGACGTGGCAGACGTGCAGGCGGCTGCCCACGTGCTCGGCCAGCAGCACGTCCCGGGCGATGATCGCCTCCTCGGCGACCGCCGGCCAGCCGATCAGACCCAGCCGGGTGGAAACCTCACCCTCGTGCATCTGGGCGCCCTCGGTGAGGCGGGGCTCCTCGGCGTGCTGGGCGATGATCCCGTCGAACGCCTTGACGTACTCCAGGGCCCGGCGCATCAGCAACGGGTCGGCGACGCAGTGCCCGTCGTCGGAGAAGATCCGCACCCGGGCCGCGGAGTCGGCCATGGCGCCCAGCTCGGCCAGGCGCTCGCCGGCCAGCCCGACGGTGACCGCGCCGACCGGCTGCACGTCGACCAGAGCGGCCTCCCGGCCGAGCCGCCAGACCTGCTCGACCACGCCGGCGGTGTCCGCGACCGGCGAGGTGTTCGCCATCGCGCAGACCGCCGTGTAGCCGCCCAGCGCCGCCGCCCGGGACCCGGACTCGACGGTCTCGGCGTCCTCCCGGCCGGGCTCGCGCAGGTGGGTGTGCAGGTCGACCAGGCCCGGCAGGGCGACCAGCCCGGCGCCGTCGACCACCACGGCGTCCGGCGCGGACAGCCCCGGACCGACCTCGGCGACGACGCCGTCGCGGATCAGCAGGTCGGTCGGCGCGGCGCCGACGATGCTCACGCTGGTGATGAGGTACGCGGTCACCGGTTGTTCCCTCCGAGCAGCAGGTACAGAACAGCCATCCGCACGGAGACCCCGTTGGTGACCTGTTCGACGATGGTGGAGCGGGGTGAGTCGGCCACCTCGGGGGTGATCTCCATCCCCCGGTTCATCGGGCCCGGGTGCATGACGATCGCGTGCTCGGGCAGGCGGCGCATCCGCGGGCCGTCCAGCCCATAACGGCGGGAGTACTCGCGCGCGGAGGGGAAGTAGGAGTCCTTCATCCGCTCCCGCTGCACCCGCAGCATCATCACCACGTCGACGTCGGGCAGCACGGCGTCGAGGTCGTAGGACACGTCGGTGCCCGGGGCGAGCGCGCCGGCGATGTCGACGGGGATGAGGGTGGGCGGACCGACCAGGGTGACCTTCGCGCCGAGGGTGGACAGCAGCAGGACGTTGGAGCGGGCCACCCGCGAGTGCAGCACGTCGCCGACCACCGCGACCGACAGGCCGGCCAGCCGGCCCAGCCGGGCCCGCATGGTGTACGCGTCGAGCAGCGCCTGGGTGGGGTGCTCGTGGGTGCCGTCGCCGGCGTTGACCACCGACCCGTCCACCCAGTTGGCGAGCCGGTGCGGGGCGCCGGAGGCGGGGTGCCGCACGACCACCGCGTCGGCGCCCATCGCCTGCAGGGTCAGCGCGGTGTCCTTCAGGCTCTCGCCCTTGGCGACGCTGGACCCCTTCGCGGAAAAGTTGATCACGTCGGCGCTGAGCCGCTTCGCCGCCGCCTCGAACGAGATCCGGGTGCGGGTGGAGTCCTCGTAGAAGAGGTTCACCACCGTCCGGCCACGCAGCGCGGGCAGCTTCTTGATCTCGCGGCCGGCGACCGTGGCCATCTCGGCGGCGGTGTCCAGGATCTCGGTGGCGGTGTCGGCGTCCAGGTCCGCGCCGGAGAGCAGGTGCCTGATCATGAGGTGGTTCCCCCGTACAACTTGACCTCGTCGGCGCCGTCGGTCTCGGCGAGCGTCACCTTGACGCTCTCGGCGAGCGCCGTCGGGATGTTCTTGCCGACGTAGTCGGCGCGGATCGGCAACTCACGGTGGCCGCGGTCGACCAGGACGGCGAGCTGCACCGACGCCGGGCGGCCCACGTCGTTGAGCGCGTCGAGCGCGGCGCGCACGGTGCGCCCGGAGAAGAGCACGTCGTCGACGAGGATCACCCGCTTGCCGTCGATGCCGCCGCTGGGCACCTGGGTCGGGCCGATCGCGCGGGTCGCGTGCCGGCGCAGGTCGTCGCGGTAGAGCGTGATGTCGAGCACACCGACCGGGACGACGACGTCCTCGAAGGTGCTGATCCGGGAGGCGAGCCGCCGCGCGAGGGGCGCACCCCGGGTGGGAATCCCGAGCAACACGGTGTCGGCGGCGCCCTGGGTCTTCTCCAGGATCTGGTGGGCGATGCGGTCGACCACGCGCTGCACGTCGGCGCTGGCGAGGATCACCTTCACCGAGGGTTGTCGCGGTGGTGACGAGCGGGCAGCCGGTGGGTATGCCACGGCGGACCTCCTTCCCCGCCTCACGGGACGGGTCGTTAAAGGATGTCGGGCACCTCCGGCCGGCGAGCGCGAGCGAACCCGACCGAGGCTTCACGCCACGTTACCAGTGGTCACCGGGCCGACGGACGGCGGCCGCTGACCACCGGATCAGGCCGACGAAATGGGGATAACTCCCTCGGTGCTCCCCAACGGTAAGGTCACGACCACTTGACCACGTGTCGCATTCCCCGTACCGTCACGCTCCGTAGCGATCGACGGGAGAACCCCGAGCAGCACTGGGAGTGTCCGAATGCCCTCTGAATACGCCAAATCTCTGGGCGCACGCCTGCGCTCCATCCGCCAGCAGCAGGGCCTCTCCCTGCAGGGTGTGGAGGAGAAGTCGAACGGGCGGTGGAAGGCCGTGGTGGTCGGCTCGTACGAGCGTGGCGACCGGGCCGTGACGGTGTCCCGTCTGGCCGAGCTGGCCGAGTTCTACCGGGTCCCCGTCTCGGAACTGCTGCCGGACGGCAGCGGCGTCCGGCACGAGCCCACCAGCAAGATCGTTCTGGACCTGGAGCGGCTCTACGACGAGGCCTCCGAGGACCTGGCCTACGTCGCCCGCTACGCCCGCGCCATCCAGCAGCAGCGCGGTGACTACAACGGCCGGGTGCTCTCCATCCGCGCCGACGACCTGCGGGCGCTCGCGATCGTCTACGACGCCTCACCGTCGGGTCTGATCGAGCGGCTCACCGAGCACGGCGTGCTGGTGGCCGACCCCCGGGCGTTCTTCGCCTCCTGAGCTGTCGCTTCACCGAAAGAAGGGCCCGTGCCGGATGGCACAGGCCCTTCTCGGGGTACGGGGTACGCGGCCGCTCAGCGGGTGGCAGATAGGAAGAGAGGGGGGTGG
>NZ_JBEXHY010000174.1:0-9121 GCF_040608295.1 Micromonospora sp. NPDC005197
CTGGTGCGCCGTACCCTCGCCGCCCGGCTCGCCGCCGGTGACCTGGACGCCGCGCCGCTGGCCGCCGGGATGCTGCGCCGCCACCGGGGGCGGTGACCGCCAGGTCAGGGCGTGGCGACCGCGGCGCGGGACCGGTCGGCGGCGATGCGCACGGCCAGCGCCGCGAGGGCCGTCCCGGTCACCCAGCGCTGCACCCGCAGCCACACCGGCCGGCGGGCGAAGAAACCGGCCAGCGCGCCGGCGCTGAGCACGATCAGCGCGTTGACGCTCAGCGCGACGGTGATCTGGGTCAGGCCCAGCAGCAGGCTCTGCGCCGCCACGTGCCCCCGCGCCGGGTCGATGAACTGGGGCAGCAGCGACACGTACAGGATGGCGATCTTCGGGTTGAGCAGGTTGGTGACCAGGCCCATGGTGAACAGCCGCCGCGGCGGGTCCGGTGGCAGCGGCGCGGGCGTGAACGGCGACCCGCCGCCCGGGCGCAGCGTGCGCCACGCCAGCCACAGCAGGTAGCCCGCGCCGGCCAGCTTCACCACCGCGTACAGCGTCGGGACCAGGACGAACACGGCGGCCAGGCCGGCGACCGCGGTGGCCAGGTAGACGCCGAACCCGGCGGCCACCCCGAGCAGCGAGATCAACCCGGCGCGGCGGCCCTGCGCCACCGAGCGGGAGACCAGGTAGACCATGTTCGGGCCGGGCGTGAGCACCAGTCCCAGCGCCACCAGCGCGATCCCCAGCAGCGCACCCGTGCCGATCATGACGTTGCCCCCGTTCGCCGCCGCCTGGAGGAGAACCTAGACCGACCGACGACCCCGGCCCAGGACCACCTCACCGATGGTGGCCTGCGAATCGGTCGCGCGGGCGAAAACCACCTCGCGGGAATGGTCACGCGCCTGGGCGCGCTGACCTGTGGCACGTGTGTCGTCGCGAGCCGGAGGCGGCGCGTTACGGTGGCCAGGGGAGGTGCCGCAGGGTGACCGAGGCGTGGGACGCGGCCGTGGAGGCGCAGATCCGGGGAGCCGTGCAACGCGGCGAGTTCGACAACCTGCCCGGCATGGGCAAGCCGATCCCCGGGCGCGGAATGCCGTACGACGAGTCGTGGTGGATCAAGAGTTTCCTGGAGCGCGAGAAGCTACCCAGCGACCTGCTGCTGCCCACCCCGCTGCAACTGCGCCGGCGCATCGAGCAGGTCCCCGACGAGGTCCGTGGCCTGCCCACCGAGCAGTCCGTGCGGGACTTCGTGGGACAGCTCAACACGCAGATCGTCGCCTGGCTGCGCAACCCCGAGGGGCCTCGGGTGGCCGTGCGGCCGGTGAACGCCGACGAGGTCGTCCGTCGCTGGCGTGCCGAGCGCGCCGGACCCGAGGTAACGGTCACCGCCACCGACCCGGCGACCGTCACCGACCCGGCCGTCGCGCCGGCCCGCCGAGCCCGCCGGCGCTGGTGGCTGCGCTGGCGCCGCCGGGGCTGAGAACGGATCAGTCCACCGCCGCGCGCCACGTCCAGGACGTGCGCCGTGCCCGACCGGGCAGCTCGCCGCGACCGGTCATCCACAGCAGCACGTCGGGCGCGGCGCCGGCCGGGGCGTCCGGGAAGAGGCGCCGCAGCACCAGCGCGCTCAGTCGGGGCGACGGCCGCCACGGCACACCGAGGCCGAGGGTGATGTCGTGGGTGTGCAGCAACGTCTCGGCCACCCCCATGGCGGCGAAGCCGGCCGGGTCGCAGGGGCCGAAGTGCCAGGCCCGCGCGTCCGGTGCGGCGGCGTCGACGGCTACGGCGAGCAGCCCGGCGCAGGCGCGCGCCACGTCGAGCACCCGCGCCGGGTCCGCGGTGGGGGAGACCCGCAGGTCGTACGGCAGGTAGCCGTCCTGTGCGAGGCCGGTGACCTGGCCGGCGTACGCGAGCAGGTCGTGCGCGATGTGCGCCGCGGTGGTCCAGCAGGTCCACGTCAGCGTGCCGGCGGGCACCGACCAGTCGCGTTCGCGGTGCGGCGTCAGCGCCCGTGTCATCTCGTCGGACGCCTCCCGCAGGTCGGCGCCGGTCACCGTGGACACCCGTGGCCCCGGTGGCCAGCACCGTGGAAGGTCGATCCGTGCAAGAATCCATCCTCGCAATCGGGGGAGGCGAACAGGATGTTGCCCAGCCTGGTGGTGGACACGACGGTACTGCCGCCGCCGGAGCGGTTCGATTTCTGGTACGCCCTGGTCGCCCAGGAGGCTGCGCCCGCGCACATCACCAGCGCACGGCTGGACAACTTCGTCGCGTACGCCCAGGCCATCGACCTCGGCCGGATCCGGTTGACCTCACTGCGGTACCCCTCGCTGCACGCCACCCGGCCCGCCGGGCTGATCCGCCGAGCCGAGGCGGACATCTACCAGCTCGCGCTGCCACTGACGGGTCGCAGCACCCTGGTCCAGGACCGCACCGAGACCACGCTCGTCGCCGCCAGCCATTTCACCCTGCTGGACACCGCGCGCCCGTACATCGCCCGGCACCGCGCGGACGGCCCCGGTCTCGCCGCGACGATCACCGTGCAGATACCCCGCGCGGCGCTGCCGTTGGCACCGGACCGGCTGCGCCACCTGCTGGCCACGCCGCTGCCCGCACGCCTCGGCGTCGGCGGGCTGTTGACCCACCACCTGCGCAGCATCGCGGCCCACCCGGAGCAGTACGAGGCGGCGCAGGCCGAGGTCCTGGGCACCGTGACGCTGGACCTGCTCGCCGCCACGCTCGCTCAGCACCTCGACATCGAGGACACCCTCTCACCGGAGGCCCGGCACACCGCCCTGCGCGCCCGCGTCGTCGACTTCATCGACCGCCACCTCGACAGCGCCGAGCTCAGCCCGCGTAGCGTCGCCGCCGCCCACCACATCTCGCTGCGGTCGCTGCATCGCCTGTTCGAAGGGGAGGCGACGACGGCTGCCGAGCTCATCCGCGCCAAGCGCCTGGAGCGGTGCCGGCGTGATCTCAGCAACCCGCTGCACCTGCGCCAGCCGGTCCATGTCATCGCCGCACGCTGGGGGTTTGCGGACAAGGCTCACTTCAGCCGCCTCTTCCGTGCTCGCTACGGACGTTCACCGCAGGCGTACCGGATGGCCATCGCGCACCGAGAACGGTGACTGATTCCCCGGCCGCCCGTTCTTCCCTGCACCGTGGCGAGGCGGCCGGGTGTGCGGAACCGCTAGCGCCGCCGGCGATCGGTCGGGTCGTCCGCCACGAAGTCACGGACAGCGGCGCGGATGGTCTCGCCGTACGGGTCGTCCGGTAGCTGCGCCAGGTGTTCGCGCAGCTCACGGGCCTGGGCGGGTGCGCCGGTCTGGCCGAGCTGCACCGCCTCGATAATGCGGGTCATGGTCGGATCGGGTGCCGGCTGGTCGTTCACGTCGCCGATGCTCGGGCCTCGACCGGGTCGAGGGTCAAGCGGATGGCGGCGCCGGTTCAAAGAACTGGACGCGATCATGTACGGGCTTGTAGCTTGCAGGGGACCGCGACACCGCCCGAGGAGGTGAGACCCATGAACGCTCGTTCGATGTGGGTGCTCCCCCTGCCGTCACGGTTTGGGCGACTGACGTAGGTGTCGCCGGGAGCGCCTCTCACAACAAGGCACTCCCGAAAGGCCACTCCTGTGCCCTCCGCGCACGTCACCGCCGAACCCCCGTCGACCGACACGGGCCGGCGCGACCCCATCGTGAACGACGCCTCCGAACTTTCATCGCCGAGCCCCATCTTCGATGTGATCATCGCCGGCTGTGGGCCGACGGGTGCGATGCTCGCCGCCGAGCTGCACCTGCACGACGTGCGGGTTCTCGTCCTGGAGAAGGAGACCGAGCCGACCTCGGCCGTCCGGATCGTCGGCCTGCACATCCGCAGCCTCGAGTTGATGGCGATGCGCGGACTGCTGACCCGGTTGCTCGAGCATGGACGAAAGCGTCCGGCCGCCGGCTTCTTCGCCGCCATCAACAAGCCCGTGCCCACCGGGCTGGACTCCGCGTACGCCTATCTGCTGGGCATACCGCAGCCGGTCATCGAACGTCTGCTCGAACAGCACGCGATCGATCTGGGCGCGCAGGTCCGGCGCGGCCAGGCGGTCACCGGTCTCGCGCAGGACGACGAGGGTGTGACCGTCGAGCTGTCCGACGGGCAACAGCTGCGCACGCGCTACCTCGTCGGCTGTGACGGCGCGCGCAGCACGGTGCGCAAACTCCTGGGCGTCGGTTTCCCCGGCGAGCCCGCGCGCACCGAGACGCTGATGGGCGAGATGGAGGTGGGTGTGCCGCCGGAGGAGGTCGCCGCCACGGTGGCCACGATCCGCGAGACCCATAAGCGATTCTGGCTCCGTCCCGCAGGCGTCGGCGTCTACAGTGTCGTGGTCCCAGCGGCGGACGTCAGCGACCGCGCGCGACGGCCCACGCTTGAGGACTTCAGACAACGACTGCGGGCCGTGGCCGGAACCGATTTCGGCGTGCACTCCCCACGCTGGATGTCCCGCTTCGGCGACGCCACCCGGCTGGCCGAGCTGTATCGGGTCGGGCGGGTGCTGCTGGCCGGCGACGCCGCCCACATCCATCCGCCCATCGGCGGGCAGGGCCTCAACCTGGGTGTCCAGGACGCGGTCAACCTCGGCTGGAAACTGGCCGCGCAGGTCCGTGGCTGGGCACCGGAAACGCTGCTGGACACCTATCAGGCCGAACGTCATCCGGTCGCCGCGGACGTGCTGGACAACACCCGCGCCCAGACGGAACTGCTGTCCAGCGAACCGGGCGCGCAGGCCGTACGCCGGCTGCTCACCGAACTGATGGATTTCGACGAGGTGAACCGCCATCTCCTGGAGAAGATCACCGGGGTCGGGATCCGGTACGACGTCGGCGAGGGCCCCGACCTGCTCGGCCGCCGCCTGCGCGACATCGACCTGCGGCACGGCAACCTCTACGCTCTGCTGCACCGCGGCCGCGGCCTGCTGCTGGACCGCACCGAACGCCTCAGCGTCGGCGGCTGGTCAGACCGGGTCGACCACCTCGCGGACCCGACCGCGGACCTGGACGTTCCGGGTGTGCTGATGCGCCCAGACGGTCACGTCGCCTGGATCGGCGACGACCAGCAGGACCTGGACGATCACCTGTCGCGCTGGTTCGGCGAGCCCGCCGACCAGGGTCGCCGACTCTGACGGAAGACCGGTGTTGCGCCACGCGGCGGGCGGCCGAGCGTCGGCGTCAGTCGAGGACTGGCGTCGATCGCCCCTCGTCCACGGTGTACGCGCCCGTGGAGATCACGCCGAGGGTCGTGGGCGTCAGAACAGGCGTTTCCCGGTTCCGACGACGACCGGGTACTGCGGTGTGTCACTGGAAGGGGATATACCTCAGAGTCATATTCATACCTCTGAGGTATATCGCTTACCGGCGCGGCAGCGCCCAGGCGGGCCTGAGACGCGCTTTCGCGCCTGCGATGATCTGCCTGGTGTAGCGCCTGCACGAGCCTCCAACTGCCGTGGACCTGGAGCTCTCGGCCGGGAAGCTCCTTGAGCCGGCGCGCGGCGTCGACGATGCCGGTGCGGCAGGCGGAGGCTAGCTGCCCGGCCGCGGGCCGGTCTTGTACAGGACGACATCGTCGGGTCGTCGCCCGCCCGTAGCCCTCGCGCGGTGCGCCCGACGTAGCGCCGCAGCGCATGTGCCAGGTGAGCCTGGTCGAAGTACCCCAGCGCCTCGACAACCGCGCACCAGTCGAGACCGTCGCGCAGCATCGTGGCCGCGGCGTTCGCACGGTCGATCTGGGTCACGGCGGTCCGCGACAGGCCGGTGATCGCGCGGTGCTGCCGCTGGAGGGTCCGCGTTGACCGCGTCCGCATCGGTGTCGCGATGCGTGAATCGCAAGCCCAAGGCCCCTTCATAGCGTTCTGGCGTCGTCGGCTCCTGAGCGTAGAGGAGCGAGCAGCGGGCCAGTCGGCGCTCATTTTCGGTTTACCAGTAACGATAATCCGATAATCTACTCCCACAAAAGGGGCATACCGTGCGCACATCATAATGACAGTTATTGTGCGTAAGGGGTCAGGATGGTGTACGCGCGAGATCGCGGCTGCTGTCCAGCCTCGCGGAGCGCGGACAGCTGGCGTCACGGGTGCCCATCGGGCCTGACGAGGCTCTACCGCAGGAGGCCGCGGCATTAGTGTTCGACCGTGGACTGCTACGCCTGTGACCAGAATCGGCGGATCGACACCCTGCCGGCCCGTGAGCTCGTCGCCGCTGACGAGCACTGGCGGGTCGCCCACGCGTTCGACTCGACCTTGCCCGGGTGGCTGGTGCTCGTTCCGCGCCGGCACGTGACGTCGATCGCTGAGCTGTCCGACGCCGAGGCGGCCAGCCTCGGCACGTGGCAGGTCCGGCTGTCGCGCGCCCTGCACGCCGTGACGGGGTGCGCGAAGACCTACGTCATCCAGCTCGCCGAGAAGGAAGGTTTCGCCCACGTGCACTTCCACGTGGTGCCACGGATGCCAGATCTCCCGGCTGATCGCCGCGGCCCTGCGGTCTTCGGCTACCTGAACGCCGCCGAGGGTGACCGCCTTGACGAGGCGCAGCAGGATGACATCGCCGCCGCGCTCCGCGCACAGCTCGAACCGGCGCGATGAGGAGCTGGTGACGAAGCCCTATCCCGGGACGTACGCCGAGCGGGCCTGAGCCACCTCGGCTGCCTGGCGTTCGCGCCAGCGGCGCTGGCTGTCCCGGTTGCAGGCGCGGCACGTGCGGCGGTACCGGCCCGTCGACTCGTCGAGTTCGCGCTCGTGCCCGTTGCGGCAGGTCGGCGTCTGCGTTCTCGTGCGGCAGTTGTCCGCGTGGCTGACCTGCCGCAGGTGGGTGGGCTCGACGCAGTCCTTTGCGGGGCAGAGGTGGTCGACCTCCAGGTCGGGGTCGTACCCGCCGACGAAGACGGCGTAGGCCGCGATGTGCGCCCAGGCTCTGCCGGCGACCTTCTGGTAGACGCCGCGCTGTGAGCCGTAGCCGCGGATGATCAGGCAGCCGTCGGCCTGCCGGACCGAACGCTGCAGCAGATACTCACGCAGACTGTCCTCGGTGAAGTGTCGGGACAGGCCGTTGACCCCGCTGAGCACGCCGTCACCCTATCCGGGGAGGCGGGCCGCCTGCTCGGGCAGGTCCACGTCGGTGCCGTCGGCGACGTCGGCGCAGGGGACCAGCCGTACCTCGTCGCCCCGGGCCCGCAGGTAGTCCCGCGCGCCCCGGTCTCCGGTGGCCGCCTCGGCCGCGTCGGCCCAGTGCTGTCGGCCGAGCAGCACCGGATGCCCGCGTCGACCGTCCGCATAGGTGGCCACGGCGAGGGAGTCGGCGGTGGCGTCGCGGGCAATGCGGCGTACCGCCTCGGGGGTGAGGCCGGGCATGTCGACCAGGGTGACCACGACGGCCACGGCCGGACTGGCCGTCAGGGCGGACAGCCCGGCCCGCAGGGACGAGCCCATGCCTGTCGCCCAGTCGTCGTTGAGCACCACGCCCGGCAGTCGCGTCCGGGAGCGGACCTGGTCGGCCTGCGCGCCGAGCACCACCACGACCGGTTGGCAGCCGGCGGCCGTGAGGATCGCCGCCGCGTGGTCCACCAGGAGTCGCCCCCGGTAGGGCAGGAGGGCCTTCGGCATGCCGAGTCGACGCCCGGCGCCGGCCGCGAGGAGCAGTCCCGCCGTCACCATGGGCCGAGCGTAGTCAGCCGCGCGCCCCTCGGCGTCGGATCGGGATGGGCTTCCGGGGGTGAACCGGTCGGCCGGGACCGCTAGCATGCATCTCGTATCTGCTGTCACGTATTTACGGTGAGGTGCCGGATGACACCGGACGAGACGTCGGCGTGGCAACGACTCTGCCCCCTGCCGATGGCCCAGGTCGACCCGCTGCCGGCGATCGCCCGTCACCTGGGTCACCCCGACACCGCCCGCCGGCTCGCGGCGGCCGACGCGGGGCGCACACCACCGGACGACGTCCTGGCCGAGCTGCGGGAGATCGGCGTCGCCGCCGTGTACGACCCCGACAGCGCCACCGCCGTGCACGTCAACGCCCTCAACGCGCAGGCCGCGCGGCACAGCGGGAGCCTCGCCATCACGCTCGGGGTCAACGCGCTGGCCCTGCTGCCGCTCTGCATCGCCGGCACGCCGGAGCAGCGCGATCGGGCGGGCGCGGTGCTGCGCGACGGTGGCGCCGCCGCCATGCTGCTCACCGAGCTGGCGCACGGCAGCAACCTGGCCCGCACCGGCACCCGCGCCGACCCGGTCGACGGCGGGTACCGGCTGACCGGGGAGAAGCAATTGATCAACGGCGGCACCCGGCACGACCTGCTGGTCACCCTGGCCCGGCTTGCCGACACCGACCGCTTCGGCCTGTTTCTCGCCGAACGCGACGACACGGTGACGGCCCTGCCCCGGTGGCGGACGCTGCCCGCCGTTGCCGCCGACATCTCCGGCGTACGGTTCGCCGGCACCCCGGCCCAACCGATCGGCGCGCCCGGCGACGGGCTGACCATCCTGCAACTGACCCTGGCGCTGTCACGGGGTGGCATCGGCTCACTCGCCTCCGGCGCCGCCAGCGGCGCGCTCGCCCAGGCAGTGCGGTACGCCCGCGAGCGCGACGTCTACGGCGAACCGATCGTGCACCTCGGCGCGATCGCCGAACACCTCGTCCGGGCGGCGGCCCTCGACGTGCTGGTCGCGGCGACCGCCGTGAAGGCCACGTTCCTCATCAACGCGCTCGGGCCGGCCGCCGCGTACGCCGCCGCCGTAGCCAAGTACGCCTGCTGCGAGCTGGCCGAGCAGGCCGTCACCGAGGGCCGCGCGGTGCTGGGGTCGCGAGCCCTCGTCGAGGAGTTCGGGTACGCGGCGCGGGTCCGTGACGTGCTGCTCTACGGCGTGTTCGACGGCACCCGCCACATCCTGCTCGACCAGTTGCAGTGGCGGTTGGAACGCTTCGCCGCCGGCTCGGACCGCTCCGGTGACGGCTATCGGCTGCTGGCCGAGGCGTACTCCCGGACACCGCAACCGCTGGTGCGGGCCGCGCGGCTGCGGCTGCGCCCGTACGCCCCGGGCCCGGCCGCCCGCGCCGCGACGCTCGCCGCCCGGACCGGTCGTCCGGCGGTGGCCGCG
>NZ_JBEXHY010000175.1:0-9060 GCF_040608295.1 Micromonospora sp. NPDC005197
CCCGCCCGCCGGCGCTCCCGGGCCCGGCTGATCCATCCGGTGGCCGGCCCCGCCGGCCACGTCCGGCCCCGGCCGCCCGCGACGACGGCGACCGGCGCCGGTGCTCCCCCGCGGAGCACCGGCCCTCACCACCACCACATCCCGGTCGCACCATCGCAGAAAAGGGGGATCGCCGTGAACGATCTCTTCACCTGGGCCGCCCTGGGGACCATCGCCGGCGCGAGCGCCGCCACCCTGCTGGCCACCAACGTCATCGGCGGGCTCATCGGCCCGAGCGGCGACAAGCTCCGCAAGTGGATCGCCATCGCCATCGCGCTGCTGCTGTCCTACCTGACCGCGGCCTTCGCCGACGACGCCGGCGGCGAGAAGTGGGTCATCGCGTTCTTCAACGCGCTGGTGATCTTCTCCGCCGCGCTCGGCGTCAACCAGTTCCCGCCCGGCAACCGGCAGGCGACGCCCACCCAGCTCGCGAGCGGTCGCGAGCCCCGTGTCTTCCGCTCGTGGGTCTGAGGAGTGACGTCATGATCTTCGGAATTCTCAGCGCGGCGATCCAGGTGGGTCTCGGCGCCGTCCTCGGCCTCCTGGCCGGCGGCCCGGTCGGCCTGCTCATCGGCGCCGTCGTGGGCCTGCTCATCGGCGCGGCGTTCGGCTGGGCGGTCACCTCCGCCGGGGTGTACGCGCCGGACGCCCGCGGCATCTTCCTCTTCGTCGTCGACCACACGTGGAGCCTGCTCAACACGATCGTCGGGGCCATCTACCTGGCCGTGCACCTGATCTTCGGGCACTCGCTGGACCGGCCCACCTCGGCGGGCAGCGGCCGGGTCAGCGTGGTGGAGGGCGTCTCACCCCGCTACGCCACCACCATCGGCACCGTCTGCGCCGGCTCCAGCTCCGGCATCCAGCGCCACGAGGACGTGCACATCTTCCAGGCGCGGCTGCTCGGCCCGCTCTACATCCCGCTGGTGCTGGCGAACTACGTGCTGTTCACCATCGCGCCGGTCTGGCTGCTCTACCACGACCACACCAACGCGCCGATCAACCGGTTCACCCGCTACTTCGAGATCGGCGTCTATCCGCACGTGTGGAACGAGGCCATCGCGTACCGGATCCAGGGGACGCCGCCGCGATGACCACCGACGGGCGCGGACCGATCGAGACGGCCACCGCCGAGCTGGCCGCATGGCTGACCGGCGTGGCGGGGCAACCCGTCCCGATCGGCCCGCCCCACACGGGCGTCGACGCCGACGGGCTGACCCTGTGGCCCCTCGAACTGCGCCCGGCCCGGCAGACGCGCTCCAGCGGCGCGGTCCGAGAGCCGTACCGGTTCACGGTCCGCTACCTGCTCTGCGTGGCCGGGCCGGCCGGGCTGGCCGTCCTGGACCGGGTGCTCACCGCCGCGACCAGCGACGGCAGCTACCCGCTGGTGCTGGAGGCCGGCGACGCCGCGCTGTGGAACGCGTTCGACGCCGCGCCCCGACCGGCGCTGCTGATCGACGTGCCCACGCAGGTGGACCACCCGACGCCGGCCGCGCCGCCGGTCCTGCAACCGCTACGGCTGCGCCAGCTGTCGATGCGCACCCTCGCCGGCCGGGTGGTCGGCCCCGCGGACCAGCCGCTCGCCGCCATGCGCGTCGAACTGCCCGGCACCGCGTCCGCGACCCGCACCGGCCCCGACGGCCGGTTCCTGATCGCCGGGGTCCCGCACGACCCCGAACACCCCGGCCCGGTACGGCTGCGGCTCAGCGGGCGCGGTCTCGTGCTCACCGCCGACGTCGACGCCGGCGAGGACGACATCGTCATCGTCTGCGCACCACCGACCCACTGACGCCCACCCGCACAGGAGGACCGATGCCCAGCTACTTCTCCCCCGGCATCTACGTCGAGGAGGTCCCCAGCGGCGCCCGACCGATCGGACCGGCGAGCACCAGCATCGCCGCGTTCGTCGGCGTCGCCCCGAACCGCGGCGCCCACCTGGGCAAGGCGGTACCGGTCAACAACTGGACCGAGTTCCTGCGGCTCTTCGCCGACGGGAACCAGGTCGAGAGCACCCCACTGGCCCGGGCCGTCTTCGGTTTCCTGGACAACGGGGGCGCCCGCTGCTGGGTGGTCAACGTCGGCGAGGGCGGCGCCATCACCGGCACCGGCCAGCGACGCGGCGGTCTGCAACTGCTGGAGGCCATCGACGAGATCTCCATCATCGCCGCTCCGGGCTTTTCCGACGTGGTGTCCCACGAGGCGCTGCTCAGCATGGCCGAGCGCACCCGCACCATGGTGGCGATCTGCGACCCGGCCCCGGACATCGACGACATCTCCGCGCTGACCCGGGTCGCCACCCCGTCGTCCGGCAAGCCGCCCAAGCCCGCCGAGGGCGCAGCCGGCAGCGCGGCACCCGGTGGGTCCGGCGGCGGCGAGGGACCGGCGTACCGGCCCCGGCAGTCCGAGTTCGGCGCGTTCTACTACCCGTGGATCGAGGTACGCGACCCGATCAGCGGGGAGTTGGAACTCACCCCGCCGAGCGGGCACCTCGCCGGCATCTGGGCCCGCACCGACGCCCTGCGGGGCGTGCACAAGGCGCCAGCCAACGAACCCGTGCGCGGCGCGGTCAACCTCGGCTACCTGGTCACCCGCCCGGAGCACGACGTGCTCAACCCCAAGGGCGTCAACGTGATCCGCTACTTCGCCGGCGAGGGCATCCGCGTCTGGGGCGCCCGTACGCTCGCCGCCGAGGCCAGCGAGTGGCGCTACCTCAACGTACGGCGGCTCAGCATCGCCATCGAGCAGGCCATCGCCAACGGCACCCGCTGGATGGTCTTCGAGCCGAACGACTTCACCCTCTGGCGCTCGATCCGGCGCGACATCGGGGCGTTCCTCACCCGGGTGTGGCGCGACGGCGCGCTGCTCGGGCGCAGCCCCGAGGAGGCGTTCTTCGTCAAGTGCGACGAGGAGACCAACCCGGTGGACGTCCGCGACGCCGGCATGGTGATCGCCCACATCGGCATCGCCGTCGTCAAGCCCGCCGAATTCGTGGTGTTCAAGTTGAGCCAGTGGGCCGGCGGCACCGAGACCGAGACGATCGGAGGCTGACACATGCCCACCACAGCCACCCCGCAGCCGGGCGCCCCGGTCGACCCGTACCGGGCGTACAACTTCCGGCTCCTCATCAACGGCGTCACCAACGGCCACTTCACCGAGATGAGCGGACTGGAGGTGAACATCCCCGGGCAGCCGTACCGCGAGCACGGCCCCGGACCGACGCGGATGGTCCCCGGCCAGGCCGAGTACGAGCCGGTGACCCTGCACTTCGGCCTCACCGCGTCCCGCGAGCTGTGGGACTGGGTGAACGCCACCGCCCAGGGCACCCTCAACCGCCGCAACGTGTCGGTGGTGCTGCTGGACTCCGCGGGCACCGCCGAGGTGCTGCGCTGGAACCTGATCGACGCCTGGCCCACCCGGTGGCGCGGGGCGCACCTCAACACGGTCAGCCACGAGATCGCCATCGCCTCGCTGACGCTGCGCTACGAGGGCCTGGAGTTGGAGACCGGCGGTGCCGCCGCGCCGACGCCCGCGTAGCTGGCTGGCCGGTCGGCTCCGCTCCGCGGCCGGCGCGGTGCAGCGCCTCGCCGGACTCGTCGAGAACACCGGCGTACCCCCGGCGCCTCCGGCGCAGGTGCCACGTCGTCTCGGGGAGCCGCCCCAGCACTGGCTGAACCTGGTCGCCGCACATGCCCCCGGCCTGCTGCGCGAACTGGACCTCGACGCGACCCCTGGCGGCGTCGAGCAGACGCCGGGCCGCGACGACCGGCAGGACGGCCGGAGAGAAGATGGCCTGCCGTCGTCCGCTCAGGCTCACCCTTACGAGGTCGTGGAAGGAACCGGCTCTGCCGATGAGAAGGACCGGCGCCTCGCCGAGCGGGCCGGCCGCCGCGCTCGCGGCCCGGCCGCCCAACCCGACGACGACGCACGCGGCGTCCGGGCGACCGGTACGGCGGACGACCTCGGCGCGACGGACGGCCCGAGCACGGTAGGCGGCCCCGGTGCACCCGACGGCCACGGCCTCAGCAGGACGGCCGGCCTCGGCGGGAGAGACGGCCTCGGCCGGACAGCCGGTCTCGCCGGGACAGCCGGCGTCGCCGGGACGGGCGGGTCAGACGTCCTCGGCCGGACGGGTGCGGTGAGGGCGGACGGGAGACCGGACGGATGGCGGCCCTCGGGCCGGGATGGGAGGTCGGGTCGGGTGCCCGACGCCGGCCCGGACGGTCGACCGGGCGGCTCGGGAATCGGCGGCGTCAGCCCTGGTGGCGATTCCGACGCCGCCACCCACGTGTCGGGCGGGCACGGCGGGGAAGCGGCGTCCTCGCTGGCGAATCGGCGCTGGTCCGGCCGGATACTGGATCGTTGGCCCTCGCGCCCGTCATCGTGGCGGGGCGCGGCGACCCGGACGGCCACGGCGGCCGCACCGGTGGGACCGGTGGGACCGGCACGACGTGACACCCCGACCACCGACGCACGCGTCCCGACCCGGGCAGGCGTGCCCGCCGCCTCGCCGCTGGCTACCCGGCGCGGCTCCCCGCCCGCGATCGTCGAGGAATTCGGCCCCTCCAGGGGCCCCTTCCAGCCACGATCCACTACCGCCCCCACCGCCGTCGGCGGGATGGCGAGGGGCGGCGCTGGCAGCGGGTTGTGGCCCGCCCTACCGGACGATCGCGCACAGCAGGGCGACGTACGGGCCACACGGCCCGCCGAGCCCGACCGCAGCCACCGCGATCAACGCGAACCGAGTTCCGGGCAATGGTCGGTCGGCACGATGTTCCCAGCGTCGACGGCCGTCGACCCGTGGCCGGAACTGCCGGACGACACTCCGCTGTGGACGGTGCCCGGGGCGGCGCTCGACGCCGGTCACGTGGACCGCCTGGATCGGGAACAGGCGGGCGGCTGATGGAACGCGTCGCCTTCCTCATCGACTCCTCCGGGGAGCGGGTGGACTGCCTGCTCAACCCGGAGACCGTGCAGGTGACCCGGCTCGCCGGCGTACGTCATCGGGGCGCGGGCGGCGGGCAGCTCACCGGGTCCGGACTGGCCGACGACCCGCTGGTCTTCACCGGCGGCGGCCGTACGGAGCTGGTGCTCGACCTGCTGTTCGACGTCGACTTCGTCCAGGCCCAGGTCCGCCCCACCGACGTACGGGTGCTCACCCGGCCGCTGTGGATGCTGGCCGAGAACTCCACCGCCGAGCACGGGTGGCTGCGTCCGCCGCTGGTCCGGCTGGTCTGGGGTAAGACCTGGAACGTGCCCGGCGTGATCATCGCGGTGGCCGAGCGGTTCGACGCGTTCACCGGCACGGGCTCGCCGCGGCGCTCCTGGCTGCGGCTGAAGCTGGTCCGGGCCGCCGAGACGGCCGACCAGGCGCAGGCGGGATTCGCCGAGGAGCTGGCCGCGGTGAGCACCCCGGCGGCCGCCCCGGGCAGCGCCGTGGTCGCCGCCGGTGACGGTGCCGCCGAACCGGGTCAGTCCGGGGTGCGCTTCGACCTGCTTGCCAACGACGCGCTCGGGTCGCCGCTGCGGTGGCGGTTGCTGGCCGAGCACAACCGGATCACCGACCCGCTCGCGGTACCCGCCGGCACGACCCTCGCGGTCCCCACCAGCGCCTCGGGCGGTGGCGGGCCGGAGTCGACGCTGGCCGGGATGGCGCGGGCGGTGGCCGGCGCGGTGGGCGCCGGCGCGTCGTTCGTGGGCGCCTCGATCGCCACCGCGAGCTGGGCCACGCCGACCGGCACGACGCCCGCCAGCACCAACCCGGACAGCACGCCGCTCGGCACCGGCTCGGGGAGTACGCCATGACCAGCGTCGCGCCCCGCGCGCTGACCGTTTCGCTGGACGGCGTGGAACTGAACGCCGCGGCCCGCCAGCGGGTCCGCTCGCTGCGGGTGGCCGCCCGGCTCGACCAGCCGACCCAGGCCGAGCTGGTGCTCGCCACCGCCGCCGGGGGCGGCGCTCTCGACCCGGCGGCGCGGCCGGGCACGACCCTCGACGTGCGGCTCGCCGATCATCCCGACGCGCTGTTCACCGGTGAGGTCACCGCGGTGGAGGTCGAGTACGCCGCCGACGGCGCGGCCGTGCTGCGCCTGCGGGCGTACGACGCGCTGCACCGCCTGCGCAAGCGGCAGGACCTGCGGGTCTTCACCTCGGTGACGGCGGCGGAGCTGGCCCGTGAGCTGTGCGGCGAGGTGGGGCTGACCGTGACGGCGGAGAGCGACGGGCCGCGACTGGAACGGCTGCTTCAGCACCGGCACAGCGACCTGGAGCTGCTCCGGGAGGTCACCGGCCGGGCCGGGCTGCACCTGGCCGCCGACGGCGACGATGTCCGGCTGATCACCCTCGCCGGCTACGGGGAGCCCGTCGCGCTGAGGTTGGGCGCGGGTGTGCACACCCTGCGACTGTCCACCAACGCCGACCAGGCCAGCGGCGCCAGCGCCGCGCTGGGTTGGCATCCGCAGCGGGCCGAGCCGATCAGCCAGCAGGCCGACGAGGCGCGCTGCGGCCGACCGGCCGGTGACCGGCCGGACCCGGCCGACGTCGGGGCGGACGGGGTACGCACCGCCGTCGACCAGCCGGGGCGCAGCGACGACGAGTTGGCGGCCCTGGCCCAGGCGCGACTGGACCTGCGCGCCGCCGCGCTGGCCACCGCCGAAGGGCTGGCCGAGGGCGATCCGGCGCTGCGGCCGGGCCGGCGGATCGACCTGACGGGTGTGCCCGACCCGCTCGCCGGGGCGTACGTGCTGACCGAGGTGGTGCACACCGTGGACGGCGACGGGCACCTGACCCGCTTCTCCACCGTGCCACCGCCCGCTGCCCCCACGACGGCGGGCGGCGCGGTGGTCACCCTGGGCACCGTCACCGACGTGGCCGACCCCGACGGGTTGGGCCGGGTGCGGCTGACCCTGCCGGCGTACGGGGACCTGGACGCCGGCTGGCTCGGCGTGCTCTGTCCCGGTGCGGGACGCGGCAAGGGCCTGGTGGCGCTCCCCGATCCGGACGACACCGTGCTGGTGGTGCTGCCCGGTGGCGAGCCCGCCTCGGGCGTCGTGCTGGGCTCGCTGTTCGGCGCCGTCGAGCCGTACGACGCGGGTGTCGACGACGGGAAGTCCCGCCGCTGGTCCCTGCGGACCGCCGGCGGGCAGTCGATCGTCGTGGACGACGTCCAGCGCAGCCTGCGGCTCGCCACCGAGGGCGGCAGTTGGCTGGAACTCACCCCCGACCTGGCCACCCTGCACGCGGCGAGCGACCTGGTGATCTCCGCGCCGGGCCGGGCCATGGTGGTCCGCGCCCGCAGCGTGGACTTCCTGCACGCCGAGGCGCCCGAGGACGCGACCACCGCGGCGCAGCAGGCCCGTTCGCTCGCTCGCGCCCATCACGAAGGAGGCGGCTGATGCGCTGGATCCACCGCGACTCGGTGATCACCTGCGACCACGACGGCCGGGTCGAGAACCAGCCCTCGCAGCTCTGGGTGACCGTCACCGCCGTGCCGGTGCTTGTGGACGACGACCCGGAGGGACGAAAGATCATCGCCTGCCCGAACTACGGCCCGACCATCAAGCCGTGCGCGAAGACGCTGACCGTCCGGGTCGGCTACAGCGACTGGCTGCGCGTCGACGGGCACCGGGTGGTGCTCTCGCACCTGGAGGGGTTCACCGACGGCACACCGCCGGGAGCGGTCCACCACACCGTCCGCGACCCGCGCCAGCAGTTCCTGGGGGCGGACCGATGAGGGCGTTCCGTTTCGTCGGCGCGGGCTTCGACGCCGGCCGGGGCGGCGGGCTGGCGCTCACCGCGGCCGGCGGCCTGGCCATGACCGAGGGCGACGAGAGCGTACGCCAGGCGCTGTTCCTGTTGTTGTCCACGACGCCGGGCGAGCGGCTGATGCGACCCGGGTACGGCTCCCGGCTGCACCGGCTGGTCTTCGCGCCCAACGACGACACGACGGCCGGGCTGGCCATCCACTACGTCCGGCAGGCCATCGCCCGCTGGGAGCCCCGGGTGGAGGTCATCGACACCGACGCCGGCCCGGACCCGGACGACGCGTGGCGGCTGGTGATCCGGCTGGACTACCGGGTGCGGGCCAGCCTGACACCCGGGCAGCTGGTGTTCTCCGTGGACCTGCTCCCCGCCGACGATGAACCGGGAGGACAGTCATGACGCTGCCCGTGCCGCACCTGGACGACCGTGGGTTTCTCGACCTCGTCACCGAGGCCCGCGAGCGGATCCAACAGTCCTGCCCCGCCTGGACCGACCTGTCGGCGCACGACCCGGGCATGGCGCTGGTGGAGGCGTTCGCGCACCTCACCGAAGTGATGATCTACCGGCTGAACCAGTTGCCGGAGAAGGCGTACGTCTCGTTTCTGAACCTGCTCGGGGTGGCGCGGCACGCGCCCACCGCGGCCTGGGCGGACGTCGTGTTCACCCGCGCCGGCACCGACCGGGGCGCGGTGCGGATCCCGGCCGGCCTGCGGGTCGCGGCGGCGCGCGGCGCCGATCCCCGACCGGTCCTGTTCGTCACCACCGAACCGGCCCTGCTGGCGGCCGGGGAAGCGTCGGTGACGGTCCGCATGCACCACTGCGAGCCCGTCGAGGCGGAGCTGCTGGGTGTCGGCACCGGCCAGCCCGGCCAGGTGCTCCGGGCGGCGCACGCTCCCCTCACCCACACCGGCGAGCCGCTGGACCTGCTGCTCGGGGTGGAGGTGCCGGCCGGCTCGGTGGAGCTGGGGGTGGCAGCCCGCGAGCACGACGGCCGCACGTTCGAGATCTGGCAGCCGGTGGACAGTTTCGCCGGGCTCGGTCCGCAGGCCAAGGCGTACCTCGTCGACCGCTGCTCGGGCACCGTCACCTTCGCCCCGGCCCTCGACCTGCGACCGCCCGCCGGTGCGGGCGAGGCCGCCGGGCCGGGCGGGGCGGTGACGGTGGCGGCCGTGCCGCCGGCCGCGGGCGCGGGGTTGTCGACCCGTACCCCGGGTAGTGGATCGCGCAGGCTGGTCAGCGTGCCGGCCGCCACGTTGCCGGTCGGAC
>NZ_JBEXHY010000176.1:0-8920 GCF_040608295.1 Micromonospora sp. NPDC005197
AACGGGGGCCGGCGGGTGTGGCGGGGGGGGGGCGGGGGCCCAGGGGGTGGGCGCCGGCCACCCCGGGCATTTACATCCAGGTGCTTCTATGTTCTCATCGGGAAAGCGCTTGCCTCCGCAGTGGCCGGCGTGAGCGCGGGAGCCGCTTTCACCGAACTGCACCGGCGGGCCCGGGAGCCATGGGTCCCGGCCTACCTCGTCGCCCACGGGCATGGGCGTCGCGACGGTCCGTCCGCCTCATCGAGAGGAAGCAGCATGCGCACATCACAGCGTCGGATGACGCTGCTCGCCACCACCGCCGCCGCCACCGCGGCCCTGGTCACCGGCGGGCTCCTGACCGCCGTCTCGGCCCAGGCGGCCGCCGGCTGCCAGGTCGCCTACTCGGTCGCCAGCCAGTGGCCGGGCGGGTTCACCGGCAACGTCACGGTCACCAACCTCGGCGACCCGGTCTCCGGGTGGACGCTGCGCTGGTCGTACGGGGCCGGCCAGCAGGTCAGCCAGGCGTGGGGCGCCACCGTCACACAGAGCGGCGCTCAGGTTTCCGCCACCAACGTCGACTACAACGGCAACCTGGCCACCAACGGCAGCGCCTCGTTCGGCTTCAACGCGAGCTGGAACAACTCCAGCAACCCGGCCCCGACCAGCTTCACCCTGAACAACGTCGCCTGCACCGGCGGCAGCACCACCACCCCGACCACTCCGGGCACGCCGACCACACCGGGCACGCCGACCACCCCGCCGATCCCCAGCGATCCTCCACCGAGCGTCCCGCCGCAGACGGGCCTGGTCGGCTGGGCCACCCAGAACGGCGGCACCACCGGCGGTGGCGGCGCACCGGCCACCACCGTCACCAACGCCTCGGCGCTGACCAGCGCGCTGAACGCGACCGGGTCGGCGGTGATCCGGGTGTCCGGCACCATCTCCTGCTCGGGGATGCTGCGCGTCCGGTCGAACAAGACCATCCTCGGCAACTCCGGCGCGACAATCGTCGGCTGCGGACTCAACGTCAGCGGTGACCGCAACGTCATCATCCGGAACCTGACCTTCCGGGACTGGAACGACGACGCGATCAACGTGCAGGAGTCGGCCACCAACATCTGGATCGACCACAACACCTTCAGCAACGGGTACGACGGCGCTGTCGACATCAAGCGCGGGTCGGACTTCGTCACGGTGTCGTGGAACCGGGTCTTCAACCACGACAAGACCATGCTGCTCGGCCACAGCGACGACAACGGCGCGCAGGACACCGGCCACCTGCGCGTGACCTACCACCACAACTGGTTCGACGGCAGCAAGCAGCGCAACCCGCGGGTGCGCTTCGGCAACCCGGTGCACGTCTACAACAACTACTACCGGGCCAACACCGGCTACGGCGTGGCCTCCACCGAGAACGCCGGGGTGCTCGTCGAGGGCAACTACTTCGAGAACGTCCCGGACACGTACCACCTCGGCGAGGCCGACTCCGGGCCGGGCCGCCTGGTCGCCCGCAACAACTACTTCGTCAACTCGCCGGCCGGGCAGACCGGCGGCAGCGTCGCCAGCATCCCGTACTCGTACCAACTGGACACGGCGAGCACCGTCAAGTCCATCGTGACGGCCGGCGCCGGCGCCGGTCGGATCACGGTCTGACCGTGGGCCGGTCGGGGTCCGCCGTGCCGGCGGGCCCCGGCCGGGGTCAGTGCGCGGCGCAGCCGCCGGTGGGCGCGGGCGCGACCGCCGGTGCGCCGATCGTGGGCAGGCCCAACAACACCCCGGGGGTACGCGGGGAGCGGCCCGCCTCGGCGGCGTCGCCGGCCCGCGTGCGCCGGTGCGACAGCGGCGCTCCGTCGGCGTTGAGGTGATGCGGCGCGGCGTACGTGACTGCGGTGTGCACGATGTCGCCGGGCCGGATCGACCCGGCGAAACTGCCGGCGTCGAAGTGGACGAGCCGGCCGTCGCGGGCCCGGCCGGAGAGCCGCCCGGTCCGCTCGTCCTTGCGGCCCTCGCCGACCGCGACCAGCACCTCGACGGGCTCCCCCACCAATCGCTTGTTCTCCGCCCAGGAGATCTCCTCGACGGCCGCGACCAGCCGCTCGTAGCGCTCCTGCACGACCTGCTTGGGCAACTGGCCGTCCATCGTCGCGGCGGGAGTGCCGGGGCGCTTGGAGTACTGGAAGGTGAAGGCCGAGGAGAACCGGGCCTCGCGCACCACGTCCAGGGTGCGCTGGAAGTCGGCCTCTGTCTCGCCGGGGAAGCCGACGATGATGTCGGTGGTGATCGCCGCGTCCGGCATCGCCGCACGGACCTTCTCGATGATCCCCAGGTAGCGCTCGGAGCGGTACGAGCGGCGCATCGCCTTCAGCACGTCGTCAGAGCCGGACTGCAACGGCATATGCAGCGAGTGGCAGACGTTCGGCGTCTCTGCCATCGCGGCGATCACGTCGTCGGTGAAGTCCTTCGGGTGTGGGCTCGTGAACCGGACCCGCTCCAACCCGTCGATCTCGCCGCAGGCGCGCAGCAGCTTGCCGAACGCGTACCGGTCACCGAACTCGACGCCGTAGGAGTTGACGTTCTGCCCGAGCAGGGTCACCTCCAGCACGCCCTCGTCGACCAGGGCGCGCACCTCGGAGAGGATGTCGCCGGGACGGCGGTCCTTCTCCTTGCCGCGCAGAGCGGGCACGATGCAGAACGTGCAGGTGTTGTTGCAGCCCACCGAGATCGAGACCCAGCCGGCGTACGTGGACTCGCGGCGGGTCGGCAGCGTGGACGGGAAGACGTCCAGCGACTCCAGGATCTCCACCTCGGCGGCGGCGTTGTGCCGGGCCCGTTCCAGCAGCACCGGCAGGGCACCGATGTTGTGCGTGCCGAAGACCACGTCCACCCAGGGCGCCCTGCGGACGATCTCGCCGCGGTCCTTCTGCGCCAGGCAACCACCGACGGCGATCTGCATCCCCGGGTGCTTGTCCTTCACGGGGCGCAGATGACCGAGGTTGCCGTAGAGACGGTTGTCCGCGTTCTCCCGCACCGCGCAGGTGTTGAAGACGACGATGTCCGGGGTGTCGTCGGCCTGGGGCGCGCGCACGTAGCCGGCCTGTTCGAGCAGGCCGGAGATGCGCTCGGAGTCGTGCACGTTCATCTGGCAGCCATAGGTGCGCACCTGGTAGGTGCGCGGGCTGCCCGCCGCTGCGGTAGTCATGACCAGGACAGCGTATCCGGGTCGGCCGGATCACCCCGAACCGAGGAGCACCCGACATGTGCCGAAGCATCAAGACGTTGCGGGAGCCGTTCACCCCGCAGGTGACCGACACGGACATCGAGGCGGCGGCGTTGCAGTACGTCCGGAAGATCTCGGGCTTCCGGGCGCCCGCCGCGCACAACGCCGCCGCGTTCGAGGCCGCGGTGGCCGCCGTGACGGAGGCCACCCGCACCCTGCTCGACCAGCTGGTCGTGCGGGGTGGCGGGTCGAGCGCCGCCGACCGGCCGGCCACCGCCGCCACCGGGCGCGGCTGACCTCTTCGGCGCACCGGCCTCTTCGGCGCACCGGCACGGGCACCGGCCCCGGCTCGGCCCGGCCGGCTGGGCACCGGGTCAGGCCGCGGCGAGCACCGGCGCGACGGTGTCGGGAGCCCAGCGCGAGCGGTGACACTGCGACCAGCCCCGGCAGCCCGGGTCACCCAGCGTGCACAGCCGCTTTCGGCTGAGCACCTCGCCGTCGTCGGTGTCCCGGACGTCGAAGTGCACCGGGCGGACCGTCCCGTCCGGTGCGACGAGCAGGTGCCGGCCAGCGTCGAGCGTGTCGTCGCGCAGCAGGCAGTTGCGGCCCAGCAGTCGGGCCAGCGCGGCGATGCTGGCGTGCTCGGAGAGCCGGTCGGGCACCCCGTAGCAGTCGACCACCGTCGAGAACTCGCCCGGCGCCTGCCAGACGTCACACACCACCGCGTACGCCGGCAGCCGGGCCGGGTCCGCCACTGCCAGCGGCATCACCACCCGACCGAGCGCCTCGGCCAGCGCCGGGTAGACCTCCACGGGTCGTACCCGATCGATTCTCCAGTTCCACAGCTCGGTCATTCCGCCTCCTCGCTGCGTTCGTCCCACCGGCCTCCGGATCGGGCCTTACTGACGATGGTGGGGGGCATTTGACCCCAGCCGGGGGCAAGTTACCGGTCTGTGACCATTCCGGGCAAAATTTCCCTGAGCGGCATTGCTCGGAGTAGCGGGAAGGTGACAGTTTATCGGCTATCGTGCGCCATCCGCACCACCGGGACCGCGTGTCCCGGCACTGCGTCCGGGCCGCGCCGCGCTGTCCGTCAGCGCAGGACGACCAGGTGCTCCCCGCGGGGCAGCAGCTCGCCCACCACTGGCGCGCCCGGCAGCTCACCGGCGACCAGCAGGCCGCCGGAGGTCTGCGCGTCGGCCAGCAGCAACCGCTCACCCTCGTCCGCCGCGCCGAAATCCGTCCAGGGCGTGACCCACTCCAGGTTGCGACGGCTGCCGCCGCTGACGTACCCGTCGCGCAGCGCCTCCCGCGCGCCGGCCAGGTACGGCACCCGGGCGGTGTCGATGGCCACCGTGAGCCGGCTGGCACGGGCCAGCTTCGAGGCGTGCCCGAGCAGGCCGAAGCCGGTCACGTCGGTGCCGCACCGGATACCGGCGGCTACCGCCGCCCGCGCAGCGTCCCGGTTGAGGGCGCTCATCGAGGCGACCGCCTCCGGGAAGCTCTCACCGGTCGCCTTGTGCCGGGTGTTGAGCACGCCCACCCCGAGCGGCTTGGTCAGCGACAGCGGCACCCCGGCCCGGCCGGCGTCCAGAGTGATCAGTTCCTCCGGGCGCACGGTGCCGGTGACCGCGAGGCCGTACTTCGGGCCGTCGTCGTCCACGCTGTGCCCACCGGCCAGGTGACAACCCGCCTCCCGGGCCACGTCCTGACCGCCGCGCAGCACCTCGCGCGCCAACTCGAGCGGCAGCACGTCGCGCGGCCAGCAGAGCAGGTTGAGCGCCACCAGCGGGATGCCACCCATCGCGTACACGTCGGACAACGCGTTGGCCGCGGCGATGCGCCCCCAGTCGTACGCGTCGTCGACGACCGGGGTGAAGAAGTCCGCGGTGCTGACCAGGCCCGTCCGCTCGTTCAGGCGGACCACCGCGGCGTCGTCGCCGTGGTCCAGGCCGACCAGCAGCTCGGCGGTGCCGGTGGCCGGGCCGAGACCGGCCACCATGACCTCCAGCTCGCCCGGCGGAATCTTGCAGGCGCAGCCACCGCCGCGCGCGTAACGGGTCAGCCGTACCGGTTCCGTCATCCCCCCATGATCTCGACAAGCCGGTCTCGACGCCACCGTTGCGGCCCGGTGGTGACCAAAATCGGACCCCCGACAACGATCGGGACCGGTGTTACCGCTCCGTGACCAACTGAGTTGCGTTCCGCCACATCACGCCGCCTACAGTTGCCCAACCGGGGGTCAACCGACCCCGATCCGGGAGACGACAGGGACGGTGGACGACGTGACGACGGGCGAACCGCTCATCGTGCTGGACGCGGTCAACAAGTGGTTCGGGCCGCTGCACGTGCTGGACGACGTCTCGCTGTCGGTGGGTCGGGGCGAGGTGGTCGTGGTGATCGGCCCGTCCGGCTCCGGCAAGTCGACGCTGTGCCGCGCCATCAACCGACTGGAACCGATCAACTCCGGCACCATCACCTTCGACGGCCAGCCGCTGCCGGCCGAGGGCAAGCCCCTCGCCAAGCTGCGCAGCGAGGTGGGCATGGTCTTCCAGTCCTTCAACCTCTTCGCCCACAAGACCATCCTGGAGAACGTCACCCTCGGCCCGATCAAGGTCCGCAAGGAGAAGCCGGCCGCTGCCCGCGAGCGCGGCCTGGCCCTGCTCGACCGGGTCGGCATCGCCAACCAGGCGGACAAGTTCCCGGCCCAGCTCTCCGGCGGTCAGCAGCAGCGGGCAGCGATCGCCCGCGCCCTGGCCATGCAGCCCAAGGCGATGCTCTTCGACGAGCCGACCAGCGCCCTGGACCCGGAGATGGTCGGTGAGGTGCTGGACGTGATGACCTCGCTGGCCAGTGACGGCATGACGATGGTCGTGGTCACCCACGAGATGGGCTTCGCCCGGCACGCCGCCAACCGGGTCATCTTCATGGCCGACGGGCAACTGGTCGAGGATGCCCCGCCAGCGGAGTTCTTCGCGAACCCGCGCAGCGAGCGGGCCCGAGACTTCCTCTCCAAGATCCTCACGCACTAGGCGTCCGTAGTGGAGCGCGCCGTACTCGGTGGGCTCCGTTGAAGAAGGAGAAGAGTATGCGTATCAAGCGCGTTGCGGCAGTCGCCGCGGTCGCCGCTCTGGCGCTCGGCCTCACCGCTTGTGGTGGCGACGACGGCGGGGACACCGGTGCTGGCAGCAAGTCCTTCGCCGCCGGCAGCACCATGGAGAAGCTGAACAAGGCCCAGAAGATCAAGGTTGGCACCAAGTTCGACCAGCCCGGCTTCGGTCTGAAGGGCCTGTCCGGCAAGCCGGAGGGCTTCGACGTCGAGATCGCCAAGATCATCGTCAAGGAGCTCGGCATCCCCGAGGACAAGATCGAGTGGGTTGAGGCCCCCTCGAAGGTCCGCGAGGACGTGATCGTCAACGGCAACGTCGACTTCGTCGCCGCGACGTACACGATCAACGACAAGCGCAAGGAGCGGATCGCCTTCGCAGGCCCGTACTACGAGGCTGGCCAGAACATCCTGGTCAAGAAGGACGACACCACCATCACCGGGCCGGACTCGTTCAAGGACGGCACCAAGAAGGTCTGCTCGGTGACCGGCTCCACCCCGGCCGAGACGATCAAGAAGTACGTCAAGGACGTGGGCACCCAGCTGGTGCTCTTCGACACCTACGACAAGTGCCGTGACGCCCTCAAGGGCGGCCAGGTCGACGCCGTGACCACGGACAATGTGATCCTGCTCGGCTACATCGCCAAGGACGAGGCCTCCTTCAAGTTGGCCGGCGACAACTTCACCAAGGAGCCGTACGGCATCGGGGTGAAGAAGGAAGATGCCGACTTCCGCAGCTTCATCAACGACACCCTGGACAAGGCGGTCGCCGACGGCAGCTGGAAGAAGGCCTGGGACGACACCGCTGGCAAGTTCGGCGCGGAACTGGGCTCGGCGCCCACCATCAACCGCTACTGATCTGATCCTTCGATCTGGAGGGTGGGGAGGAACACCGACCCGTGAACGTGCTCATCGACAAGTTCGACGTCTTTGCGGGTGGTTTCTGGCTCACCCTCCAGATCTGCGTACTCGCCGCGATTGGCGCCCTCATCCTGGGCGGGATCCTCGCGGTGCTCCGCATCTCCCCGGTGCCGCCGCTGCGCGCGCTCGGCACCACGTACGTGAACGTCTTCCGTAACATGCCGCTGACCGTGGTGATGTTCTTCGCCGCCTTCGGTCTGCCAGCGCTCGGCTCCAACGCGGACTTCCTCCGCATCCCGGTGCTCGACTCGCTGTTCAGCCGGCTCGGCACCGACCTGCCGTATTTCCGGTTCGCGCTGATCGCCCTCGTGCTCTACACCGCCGCGTTCGTCTGCGAGGCGTTGCGGTCCGGCGTGAACGCGGTGCCCGCCGGCCAGGCAGAAGCCGCGCGGTCGCTGGGTCTGACCTTCGGCCAGAACCTGCGCCACGTGGTACTGCCGCAGTCCTGGCAGGCGTCGGTGGTGCCGCTCGGCTCGGTGATCATCGCGATGATCAAAAACTCCGCGCTGGCCGGTTTCTTTGGAGTGGTCGGCGACCTTTCCGCCACGGCTGACCAGCTCACCGGGGCCGAGGGCTACGCGTTCATCCCGGTCGCCATCGGCGTCTCGGTCGGCTACCTGATCATGACTGTGCCACTCGGCGCCCTGCTGGACCGGATCGAGAAGCGACAGGCGGTGGCCCGATGAGTCAGCAGACCAGCGTCCTCTACGACATCCCCGGGCCTCGGCAGCGGCGGATCACGCTGGTCAGCAGCATCTTCGCCGGCCTGGTCCTGCTCGTCGGGGCCTACTTCCTGATCTACCGGCCGTTGGACGAGAAGGGCCAGCTGTCGATGGAGTTGTGGGGGCCGCTGGTCGACCCCTCCAACGAGAACTTCTCCCAGGTGTGGCATCGGATCGGCCTCGGTTTCAAGAACACGCTGATCGCAGCGGCACTGGCCATCGTGACCTCACTGATAGTGGGCACTCTGCTCGCCGTACTCCGGATCCAGCTCAAGAGCCTGACCCGGCTCCGTTACGCCGGCATGGCAACTCCAATTGCGTACCTGCTGCGCGGGCTGAGCACGCTGCTGTCGGCGGTAACCCGTGTCTGCGTCGAGGTTTTCCGCGGCCTACCCGTCGTGCTCACCATCTTCTTCGTGGCCCGCGGCTTCCCCGAGTTCGGCCTCTACCTTGACAACCTCTGGTACCTGGTCATCGGCCTCACGATCTACAACTCCGTGGTGATCGGCGAAATTCTCCGGTCCGGCATGGAGGGGCTGCCGAGCGGTCAGGCCGAGGCCGCCGCAGCCATCGGGCTGTCCCCGACGCAGACCACCCGGATGATCCTGCTGCCGCAGGCCTTCCGGATCATGCTGCCGGCACTCATCAGCCAGCTGGTTGTGGTACTCAAGGACACCTCGTTGGGGTTCATCATCAGTTACGAGGAAACCCTGAACATCGGCAAGCAGATCATCGGCGTGCTGGGCAACCCGATCCAGGTGTACGTCGTGATCGCCGTGCTCTTCATCGTGGTGAACTACTCGCTGTCGAAGGTGGCCCAGTACGTCCAACGCCGGCTCTCCCGGGGCCGCAAGACCGCGGGCACCCCGGCGCAGAACCCGCCTCCCGCGGCGCTCATGTCTCAGGCCGAGGGTGCCGGCGGAGGCTCCTGACGCTCAGCTCGAAAGCAGAAGGGCCAGCCCGGCGTCCTGGAGG
>NZ_JBEXHY010000177.1:0-8675 GCF_040608295.1 Micromonospora sp. NPDC005197
ACCGGCGCGCTGCCGCTGGCCGAGCTGCGCGCGCAGCTCGGCCGGGCGCCGCTGGCCGCGCCGCCGGCGCAGGTGCCGGTCGGGCTGCCCCGGCAGCTGACCCGGTTCGCCGCCGTCGGGGTGGCCAGCACGCTGGCGTACCTGCTGCTCTTCGTGGCCACCCGGGGTGCGCTCGGGGCGCAGCCGGCGAACCTGCTGGCCCTGCTGGTGACGGCGGTGGCGAACACGGCCGCGAACCGGCGGCTGACGTTCGGCATCACCGGCAGCCGGCACGCCGGTCGCCACCACGCGCAGGGGCTGCTGGCGTTCGCGCTCGGCCTGGCGCTGACCAGCGGGGCGCTGGCGGTGCTGCACGCTCTCGTCGCCGTGCCCGCCCGGCCGGTGGAGCTGGCCGTCCTGGTGGCCGCGAACCTGGCCGCGACCGTGCTGCGCTTCGTGCTGCTGCGCCTCGGCATGCACCACCGGCGGGGCTGAGACAGCCGCCGGTCAGCCGCCCAGCACGTCCGCGAGGACCTCGACGACGCGTCGCGCGTGGCGCCCGTCGGGGTCCTCGTCGGCGTTCGGGTGTCCAGCGCAGCTTCGCAGCGTACCGACGAGGGCCGCTTCCTGTGGCCGGGCTGGGAGTCCTCCGATGTCGCCGCGACGGCGCAGACGAGCAGCGTACGGTGATGGACAAGTTCGGCTTTCTGGGTTAAAAGCCTCACCGCTGCCTCCCCGGGACGCCGGTGTCGAGACGGGCGAGGGGAAGGAGCGGTCGGTGATCCATCTGGCCTACCTGGACGCGGGATCCGGCAGCCTGATCGTGCAGGCCGTCGTCGGCGGGGTGGCCGGCGCCGCGGTCGCCGCCAAGCTCTACTGGCGACGGCTGGTCGACCGGTTCCGTCGGCAGCCCACCGACCAGCGGTAGCGGTCGCCGCGACGATGACGACCTCACCCACCGGGGTACGCCCCGAGCCCGCCTCCTTCCGCGACCCCGCCAACCGGGTGTTCCACGTCGGCGACGAGGTGCTGCGCGGGCTCGACGCCCAGGCCGCCGAGCACTGGCGGACCCTCGCGGCCAGCCCGTTCTTTCCCACGCTCGTCTCGGCGGGCAAGGTCTGCGCCACCGAGGACGCCCCGCCGGCGCTGGTGCCCGCCGCGGCCGGCACCCCGTGGGCGGCGGTGCTGCGCCACGAGCGCATCCCGTTCGTCTCCCACCCGTACGAGTGGTCCTTCGGCATGCTGCGCGACGCCGCGCTGCTGCACCTGGAGATCCTGCGTACCGCCCTCGCCAACGGCTTCACCACCAAGGACGGCTCCGCCTACAACCTGCAGTGGCGCGGCGCGAAGCCGGTCTTCATCGACATCGGCTCCTTCGAGCCGCTGCGCGACGGGGAGCCGTGGGCGGGCTACCGGCAGTTCTGCCAGACCGTGCTCTACCCGCTGCTGCTCACCGCCCACCTGGGCGTGGACTTCCAGCCCTGGCTGCGCGCCCAGGTCGACGGCATCGAGGCCGACCAGCTGCGCCCCCTCTTCGGCGGCGCCCGCCGGCTGCGCCCCGGCGTCCTGGCCCACCTGCACCTGCACGGCGCCATGCAGCAACGCAACGCCGACGCCAGCACCAGCGACGTCAAGGCCCAACTGCGCGCCGCCGGCTACTCCCGGGACCTGCAGGCGGCCACCGTACGCGGCATCGAGAAGCTCGTCCGCCGGCTGGAGCACCGTCCGTCGCGCAGCCACTGGTCGGACTACCAGCGCACCTGCGGCTACTCGGCCCGCGACCGGGTCGCCAAGGAGCAGTTCGTGGTCACCGCGGTGGCCGCCGCCGCCCGCCCGCGCCTGGTGCTCGACCTGGGCGCCAACGACGGCCGGTACGCCCGACTGGCCGCCGGGCACGCCGACTACGTGGTCGCCGTCGAGCAGGACCCGGCCGTGGTCGACGAGCTGTACCGGGCGCTGCGCTCCGAGGGCCAGCAACGGATCCTGCCGCTGGTTGTCGACCTGGCCGACCCGTCGCCCGGTGGCGGCTGGCGCGGCGTCGAGCGCGCCGGCTTCGCGCAGCGGGCGTCGGCGGACGTCGTGCTCGCCCTGGCCCTGGTGCACCACCTGGCGATCGGCCGCAACGTGCCGCTGCCGGAGGTCGTCGACTGGCTGGCCGGGCTGAGCGCGCCCGGCGGCACCGTGGTGGTGGAGTTCATCCACCCGGACGACCCGATGGCCACTCGGCTGCTGGCCAACAAGCCCGACGGCCTCTTCCCGGACTACCGGCGCGACACCTTCGAACGGCTCCTCGCGGCCCGGGGCCGGATCACCGACCGACTGGAACTGCCCTCGGGCACCCGCACGCTCTACCGGGCGGTGATGGGTGGCTGAACCGGCAGTCGCCGACCCGCCGGGACCCGTCGCCGGCCCGCCGACGCCCGGCCGCTGGGACCGGGGCTGGCGCGGCGAGCTGGGCCGGCTGCTGGAGATCGTGGCGCTGGTCGGGCTGGTCGTCACCCAGCCGCTGCTGGACATACTCGGCCGCAGCCCCGACTTCTTCCTCTTCCACCGCGCCGACCCCGGCCAGATCCTGCTGCTGGTCGCCCTGGTGGCCCTCGCGCCCACCGTGCCCGTGGCGCTGCTCGGCGCACTGAGCCGACTGGCCGGCCGCACCGCCCGCGCGCTCACCCACACGACGCTGGTCGGGCTGCTGCTCGCCGCCCTCGCCGTGCAGGTGGGCCGGCACACGACGCCGCTTCGGGGCGTACCCCTGCTGGTGCTTGCCGGTCTGGCCGGTCTGGGCGGCGCGGCCGCGCACCGGCGGTGGCGGTCGCCGGGCAAGGCGATGCGACTGGCCGCCGCCGGGCCGGTGGCCTTCGTGGCGCTGTTCCTGTTCGTCTCGCCCACCTCGGCGGTCGTGCTGCCACGCGGCGACGGCGGCGCGGTCGGCACCGCGCAGGGCGTGGCCGTGCACCCGCCGGTGGTCATGCTGATCCTCGACGAGCTGCCGCTGGTCAGCCTGCTCGGCGGCGACGGCCGGATCGACGCGGCGCGGTTCCCGCACTTCGCCGAGCTGGCCGAAGGCTCGACCTGGTACCGCAACGCCACCGGGGTCAGCGGCTGGACGCCGAACGCGCTGCCGGCGATGCTCACCGGCCGCTACCCGGCGCGGGCGGTCGCGCCGCACTACTCGCAGTACCCGGACAACCTCTTCACCGCCTTCGGCGGCCTGTACGACATCCAGGCCCAGGAGAGCATCACCCGGCTCTGCCCACCCAGCCGGTGCGAGCAGCCCGTCACCCCCGAACAGGGCCTCGGTGTGCTCGTCCGGGAGACCGGCAAGCTGCTCGGCCAGGTCGCCGGGCCGACGAACACCCGCGTCGACCCGGAGGACTCCTACCGGGAGCAGACCCGCGTCGAGGCCGGCCTGGACGCCGCCGAGCCGGTCCCGGCCGACCCGAAGTTCCGCTGGGACAGCCTCGACGACAACCAGCCGGCCCGGTTCACCAGCTTCCTGGCCGGGCTGAAGCCGCAACCCCGACCCGCCCTGCACTTCCTGCACCTGCTGATGCCGCACTCCCCGTGGGCGTACCTGCCGTCTGGCGTCCGCTACGACGCCCCGGAGGACCTGCCCAACGACGGCACGGGCTGGGTCGAGCTGGCCCGCCAGCGTCACCTCGCCCAACTCGGCTACACCGACCGGCTGATCGGGGAGACCCTGCGGACGCTGCGCGCCAGCGGCCTCTACGACCAGGCCCTCGTCGTCGTCACCGCCGACCACGGGGTGAGCTTCCATCCGGGCGCGCAGGGCCGGGGCATGGACGCCATCAAGGCCGCCGCCGGTGAGGTCGCCTGGGTGCCCATGTTCGTCAAGGAGCCCGGGCAGCAGACCGGCCGGGTGGACGACCGCAACTGGGAACACGTCGACCTGCTGCCCACCGTCGCCGACGAAGCCGGCATCCGCCTGCCCTGGCACGTCGACGGCCGCTCCGCCCGGCAGGCTCCCCGCGCCGACGTCACGAAACACTTCTACGACACCCCCGGCGAGGCGGTCACCTTCCCCGGCGGCGTGCCCACCGCGCCGCCGCTGCCGACACCGCACCCCCTGGTGGGCACCGAGGTCCGCGCCGGCCCGACCGGAGGCAGCGCCCAGGTCGCCGACCTGGCCGCCTTCCGGGCGACCGACCCGGACACCGGCACCCTCCCGGCGCTGGTCTGGGGTGACGTGCCGGACGCGATACCGGACGGCACGTTGCTGGCCGTCGCCGTCAACGGCCGGATCGGCGCGGTGGTCCCGGTGGTGCCGGCCGACCCGGGCGGCCGCCGCTTCGCCGCGCTGCTCACCGACGACCGGCTGTTCCGCGCCGGGACGAATCAGCTCGACGTCTACCAGGTCGCGGCGGACGGTACGCTACGGCGCCTCACGTTGTCCTGATCTCCTGTCCTCCGCTGGCGGGAGGGCGGGTTTCCCGGCTGCTCAGTCGGGAATCGGGTGACGCATACCTCACCGCCGAACCACGGCGGGCAGTGTCCCCCGAGCCGCAATTACGGTAGAAGCGAAGGCAATTCAACGTAGATCTGCCGGCGAAGCGAGGAACCACATGACGGAAGTCAAGCTCGATCACCCCGGCGGGCAGCTGTCGATGCCGGTACATCCCGCGGTCGAGGGCCCCGCTGGCATCGGGGTGAGCAAGCTGCTGAAGGAAACCGGGATGACGACGTACGACCCCGGTTTCGTCAACACCGCAGCGGCCTCATCCGCGATCACCTACATCGATGGCGACGCGGGGATCCTGCGTTACCGGGGATACCCGATCGAGCAGCTGGCCGAGAAGTCCTCCTTCCTGGAGGTCTCGTACCTGCTCATCTACGGTGAGCTGCCCACCGAGCAGCAGCTGACCGAGTTCACCGAGTGGATCCGGCGGCACTCGCTGCTGCACGAGGAGATGCGCCGCTTCTTCGACGGATTCCCCCGCGACGCGCACCCGATGGCGGTGCTGTCGTCGGCGGTGAGCGCCCTGTCGACCTTCTACCAGGACAGCCTGGACCCGTTCGACTCCGAGCACGTGGAGATCTCCACGGTCCGGCTCATGGCGAAGGTCCCCACCATCGCCTCGTACGCGTACAAGAAGTCCATCGGGCAGCCGCTGCTCTACCCGGACAACTCCCTGGGGTACGTGGACAACCTGCTGCGCATGACCTTCGGCGTGCCGGCGGAGCCGTACGTGGTCGACCCGGTGATGTCGAAGGTGCTGGACATGCTCTTCGTCCTGCACGCCGACCACGAGCAGAACTGCTCCACGTCGACCGTCCGGCTGGTCGGCTCCAGCAACGCCAACCTGTTCGCCTCCGTCTCGGCGGGCGTGAACGCGCTGTTCGGCCCGCTGCACGGCGGCGCCAACCAGGCGGTGCTGGAGATGCTCCAGCAGATCCACGCCGGCGACGGCGACGTCCGGTCCTTCGTCCGCAAGGTCAAGGACAAGCAGGACGGCGTCAAGCTCATGGGCTTCGGCCACCGGGTCTACAAGAACTACGACCCGCGGGCGGCGATCGTCAAGAAGGCCGCGCAGGACGTGCTGGGCCGGATGGCCAAGCCGGACCCGCTGCTGGACATCGCCATGGAGCTGGAGGAGATCGCGCTCGCCGACGACTTCTTCGTCTCCCGCCGGCTCTACCCGAACGTGGACTTCTACACCGGCCTGATCTACAAGGCCATGGGCTTCCCCACGAAGATGTTCACGGTGCTGTTCGCGCTCGGCCGGCTGCCCGGCTGGATCGCCCAGTGGCGCGAGATGATCAACGACCCGGAGACCAAGATCGGCCGTCCGCGGCAGGTCTACGTCGGTGCCGCCGAGCGGGACTACCTCCCCTTCGCCGAGCGCTGACCTCCGCTCTCGCACCACCCGCACCACCCGCATCACCCGCAGGCCGCCGACCCGATCCGGGCCGGCGGCCTGCGCCGTACCCACCCGCCCTCTCGCGTGGCGGCCCGGGCGCTTCGGCCGGATCTTTCGGCTCGGCGGTCCGTGGGGCTTCCGTTCACCCTCTCGCTTGTGATCGGGTTCTACTTCCGCCGGACCTCGCGGCTGGTCCGTGGGGCCTCGGCCGGACCTCGCGGCTGGTCCGTGGGGCTTCGCTGGGCCTCGCGGCTTGGCGCTCTGCGGCCCTTCCGCTGGGCCTTCCGGCTTGCGGGCCGGCCGATCTGCCCCGGCCGGTGCCCTCCGGGCCGTACCCCGAGTCCCTGGTTCGGCCCCTGTCGAGCTGCCCCACTTATGGGGCGGGGCGCGGCGGGACGAGGCGGGGCGAGGCGGGCCGTGGCGTGGCGGGCCGTGGTGGGGCGTGGCGGGCCGGGGCGGGCCGGGGCGGGCCGGGGCGTGGCGGGGCGTGGCGGGCCGGGGCGGGGCGGGGCGGGGGCGTGACGGGCTTCAAGCGCCTGATCTCCGGCCTGCCCCGCTGACGGATGGCCTCGCGGATTGGTTGGGCTGGACTCACCAATGGTCGGCTCCAGGTCGCCGATATCGCGGTATCAACAGCGCCGGAACACCACAAGGTCGGCGAACTGGAGTCGATCAAGGGGCGGTCCGGGCCCCGGGGCTCCTCGGGTGATGCTGATCCGCGCTTCGGTGACGCTGATCCGCGCTTCCGTGACGCTGATCCGCGCTTCGGCGACGTTCATCGGCGCTTTGGCGACGCTGATCCGCCCTTCTCGCTTCCGGCGGCCCGCCCCATATCTGGGGCAGCTCGACAGGGGACGAACAAGAGACCCAGGGGCCGGGGGACGGACACCGGGCCCGAGGCGGCGCGGGGTGTGGGGCGCGTCGGACGTTGGGTTCAGAAGGCGGAGATGTCCCGGGCTCGCTCGCTGCGGCTCAGCGCGCCGATCAGCGCGGACTGGCCGTGCCGGCGGACGGCCAGGCGGACCAGCAGGTCGCGTACGGGGTCGAAGACCTCCGCCGGGAACTCCGGCGTGGGCACGCCGACGCTGACCGCGAGGTCGTCGGAGTGCACGACGATCTCCAGTTGACGCGTGAGCAGGAAGTCGGCGCGGCGCAGGGCCCAGCCCTGCCACGGGATCGGCACGACGTCGACGGCGGCTCCCCGCGACAGCAGGTCGCTGACCTTCGCCAGCGCCTCGCCGGAGCGGGCGTACAGGTCCGCCGGGCCGTGCAGCGCGTCGGCTTCGTCCGAGCCCGCGGCGACCGCGTCGGCGTCCGGAGTGCCCTCGGTGACCCAGGCGGCCCGCTCGTAGTGGCTGTCCGCCGACTCCAGCGTGGGCAGGTCGGCGGGCGTCGGCAGCAGTTCCGCCGCCCGTACGGCCTGCCGCCCGAGGTGGCACGCCAGGGCGCCCACGGACAGGTGCGGCAGGGCGCTCGGGTTCGACCACTGCGTGGACACCTCGGGGCGCCGGATCAGGTCCAGCGCGATGGAGGCGGCGACCGGAAAGGCGGAATCAAGGGCGTCAACAGGACGAGACATCCGCACATTCTGGCAGGCCCGACCGACCTCCGCCGTGATCGACTCGGCCTGGCGGCCGGCGCTGAGCAGCGAAGCCCGGTCACTGCAATGTGATCGACTCGACTTCCAGGAAGTCGCGGTATTCCCGGCACCGGGACACCCCGACTTCAAGGAACCCGAGTCGATCAAGCGCAAGCGGGCCGGAACAGCCCGACCGTCAGCGCAGGCCGGCGGCGGCGAGCAGGTTGCCCTCGGGCAGTGCCGGGAGGGCCCGGCCCTGGGACATGCGCTGCTCGGCGCGTTCGGCCGTGAACGCGGCGTCGTTGGCGATGGCGGCGGCGTAGCTGGCGGCGGTGCGCTGGGCGATGGCCGACCAGCCGTACTGGTCGTGGACCATCCGGCGGGCGCGGCGGGCCATGGCACGGGCCCGCTCGCGGTCGGACAGCAGCGCGTCGACGGCGTCGGCGAGCCCGTCCGGGTCGTGCGGGCGGAACGTCATCCCGGTCGCTCCCGGCTCCACGATCTCGGCGAGACCGCCGGTGGCGGCGACGGCCAGGGGCGCTCCGGCGGCGGCGCCCTCCAGGGCCACCATGCCGAACGGCTCGTAGATGCTCGGCACCGCGAAGCAGTCGGACGCCGCCATCAACGCCGGCAGATCATTGCCGCCCAGGAAGCCCGGCATGGAGACCATGCCACCCAGGCCGCGGCGGTGCACCTCGGCCTCCAACTCGGCGCGGTACGGGCCGTCGCCGGCGATCACCGCGCGCAGCCCGGGGTGCCGCTCGCGCAGCCGGGGGAGGGCGGCGATCAGGTGCTGCACGCCCTTCTCGTAGACCAGCCGGCCGGCGAAGGTGACCAGTGGGCCGTCCCCGGCGAACCGGGCCCGCGCCGCGGCCACGTCCCGCGCCGGCACCTTCCAGCGGTGCGACTCGACGCCGTTGGCGACCACGTCGACGCGTCCGGCCGGTACGCCGAACAGCGCGCCCACCTCGTCGCGCATGTAGCCGGAGCAGACGATCACCCGACCGGACTCGCTGCTGAGCCACTGCTCGACACCGTGGATGGTGCGGTTCATCTCCTCGGGCAGCCAGCCCTGGTGCCGGCCCGCCTCGGTCGCGTGGATGGTGCTGACGAGGGGGATGTCCAGGTGGTCGCGCAACGTCATCGCGGTGTGGGCGACGAGCCAGTCGTGGGCGTGGATGACGTCGTAGCTGCCGGCCTGGGTGGCGCGTAGGGCGGTGCGGGTGAGGGTGTGGTTG
>NZ_JBEXHY010000178.1:0-8673 GCF_040608295.1 Micromonospora sp. NPDC005197
GGCCGCGAAGACATCCTGGTCACTCCACAGTTGCTTGACGTGGCCACGCGGGCTCTTGACACGGTACTCGCCTATGATTCGGTTCGTCAGGGGGTCACCCGGGTAGCCGGGCTGTCGCCCGGCAGGCCCGACATGTCGGCCTCGACCGGCGGCACCGGAGTGGCTCCGAGGACGCTGCCGTCCGTGGAGTACGCGGTGAGGGTGGCCGGCTGGTCCGGCGGTATCCGGGTGATGCCGGCGTTCGACGCGTCGAGGGTGACCGTGGCGGGGGGTGCGCCGCCGATCGTGACCGTGACGCGGGCCGCGTCCGGCGGGGCGATCACCCGCACCTGGTCCGTCGGCGGACGGGTGCCGTCGTCGGCCCGGATCCGCCAGCCGATTGGTCGCTGGTCGGCGCCCTCGGCCGGCAGCAGCAGCCGCAGGTCGGTCCACCAGCCGGTTCGGTCGTCGCCGTGTCTGGCGTACGCGATCACCCCGCCGCCGGCAGGCTGCACGGTGAGCAGCGTGGCGGCTTGGCCGTGCCCGCTGCCCGACCAACGCACCCGCACTGTCGTCCCGGCAGCCGGGAGACGACTGTCGAGGAGTGCCGATTGGACGAAGTCGCGCAGGCTGGCATCGTCCACCGGCGTACCTCGGGCACCCCGGCGGGCGGCGGCGAGCAGGACGTCCATCTCCGGTCCGGTCGGGTCGATCGCGTCGTACGGACCGCCGCCCAGGCCCCCCTGGTAGAGCAGCTGGTCGCCACGGCTGACCCGGACGACGGGTTCGTTCCGAAGCGGCGCGGGGGGCAGGACGGCGAACCCGACCCCGCTGCCGTCCGCCCTGGCGAGGTCCTGGTACTCCAGGGTTCCCCTCGGTGTGTACCGAGGGTCGCCACTGATCATCACGGTGGACTCGGCCGGCCCGACGACGACCGCGAATCCGCCCCGGTCGGGACCGGCCTGCATCAGGGTCATCACCGGGTCGTCGACGCCCTCGCTGTGGCCGGCGTAGCGCATCTGTTCGGCGCCGGCCCCGGCCGGACCCACGTACCAGACCAGCGCCTCCTTGCTCAGTAGGCCGAGGCGGAGCGGCACCGCGACCAGCGCGACCCGCTGGCCCGGCTGGTCACTGCCGTAAAGCAAACGAATCCGGTCACGATCGCCGACCTTCCAGATGCCGTCCGGGCTCCAGCCACCCAACGGGCTGTCGGTGCTGATCCGCGCCCGCAGCGTGTCCAGCCAGGCCTGATCGCCGGCCAGCGCGCCCCGGGGCGGCGCGTCGAGCAGCGCTGTCGGTGCGGCAGCGACCGCGATGCCAGGCGCCCATCCGGGCAGGGGCACCACGTTGGTCTGGACCCCCACGAGCGCGACTCCGACCGCAGCGGCCACCACCGCCCGCATCAGCCGCGTCCGCCGGTGCCGTCGCTCGCGCCGGGCGAACCCCGGCCACGGGTCCTCAGCTACGTTGACGCCGTGCGCGGCCTGCCATAGCGCAGGACTGAGCGTCGAATCTGCGAAGCTCTCGGTCATGCCAGTTCCTCCTCAAGCCGTACCGGGGACTGGGAAGCGGGTGGGGCGAACTCCACCCGCATCCGGGCCAACCCGCGCGACGCCTGGCTCTTCACCGAGCCGATGGAACAGCCGAGAACCTTGGCGGTGTCCGCCTCGCTGAGGTCCTCGAAGTAGCGCAGCACCAGAACCGCCTGGGTCCTGGGGGGCAACCGCCGCAGCGCGGTGAGGAGCAGTTGCCGCTCCTCCACCTGCGCGTACGCGTCCGGCGTCGGCGCGCTGTCGGAGGTCAGCAGCGGCACCTCCAGCGGCCGCCGCCGACGCCGCCAGGAGATCGCCGTGTTGACCATTACCCGGCGTACGTAGACCTCGGGGGCGTCCCTGCGCAGTACCCGCCCCCAGCGCCGATGAGTCTTCTCCAACGCCGACTGCGCCAGGTCCTCCGCTGTTCCCCGGTCGCCGGTCAGCAGGTAGGCCGTTCGGAGCAACGGCCCCCACTGTCGTTGTACGAACAGCCGGAACTGTTCGTCGTCCTCGTACCGACTCACGCCACCTCCAGGTCATATCCGCCTCGCGATCACGAGCGGATGCAGAGAGAGACGCGACCGGAGGCGTCCGGGGTTGAGTGGGTCGTCGACGAGGCTACGGACGTGTCGCAGCCGCCTGACCGGTCCCGCCCTGGGCTTCTGCCTTCTGGTGCGCCGATGGTCCCTTCGCCGGACCAGCTCCTGACGGGTCCGAGTCGAGCGGCGGAGCGAGGTCGGTCAGGGCGCGGGCGATGCCAGATCAGCATGAACACCGCCAGTTCCGTCTTCGACCGCATGCCGAATCCCTGTCAGGGTCGAGCCTTGTCCGACCGGCGCCGCCCGCGCCGGACCTCACGACACCGACAAGGAGCGATCATGGTGTTTTCGACAGACGGTTTGGTAACCGCGCTGGCAGTGGTGTCACTGGCCGCCTGCGGCCCCGCCGATGCCTCCGAGCAGCCGACGCCGGACCGTGCGGCAACGGTGAACCCGTCCACCGCCGCTGACCGGGCCCACGAGTTCCGGCAACTGGAGGAGAGGTTCGACGCCCGGCTCGGGGTCTACGCGATCGACACCGGCACTGGCCGGACCGTGCAGTACCGGGACGACGAGCGGTTCGCGTACAGCTCGACGTACAAGGCGTTGGCCGCCGCCGAGGTCCTCGACGAGACCACCGACGTCGAGCTAGACCGGGTGGTGCGGTACTCGGCGGACGACCTGGTGACCTACTCGCCGATCACGGAGCGGCACGTCGCCGAGGGCATGACGCTGCGCGCGATCGCTGACGCGGCCGTGCGCTACAGCGACAACACCGCCGGTAACCTGCTGTTGCGTCAGCTCGGCGGACCACAGAAGTTCGAGAAGGAACTGCGCGAGGTCGGAGACAAGGTCACCGATCCGGCGCGCTACGAGACCGAGCTCAACGAGGCGAGGCCGGGTGACCGGCGGGACACCAGCACCGCGAGGGCCCTGACCCAGGATCTGCGGGCGTACGCCGTCGGCCACGCCCTCGAACCGGCGGACCGCGACATCCTCAATGGTTGGCTGCGGGGCAACACCACCGGCGGCGAGCTGATCCGCGCCGGTGCTCCCGATGGCTGGGTCGTCGGGGACAAGACCGGTGCCGGTGGCTACGGCACCCGCAACGACATCGCGGTGATCTGGCCGCCGGACCGGGCGCCGATCGTCCTCGCGGTGCTGTCCAGCCGCGACGAGAAGGACGCCAGCTACGACAACGCCCTCATCGCCAGGGCAACGGAGGTCGTGGTCGCCGCGTTGTGACGGTGTGCCGTGCCGCCGAGCGTGCGCCCGGGCCACCAGCTGACTAACTCCACCAGGGCAGGGTGCCCGTGCGGAGGTGGCCGTGCAGTGTCCGGGCGACGTGTGCCATCGTCGCCTCGCTGCCGGGCTGCGCGACAGCGGGCACCCGGGAGGCGGTGAGCGCGGCGACCGCGTACGACTGACCGTCGGCGTGGTCCACCACCCCTACCTCGTGGCGTAGGTGCAGCAGGGTGCCGGTCTTGGACGACCAGCGGGACGCGTCGGAGGTGAAGTCCGGCGCGAGCCGCTGGCGGTGCAGGTTGTCGCCCATCAGGGCGCGTACCCGCTCGGCGGTGGTCTCGTGGATCGTCGAGGGGCGCCAGAGGGCGTGCAGCAGGTCGACGTAGGCCCGGGCCGATCCGGTGTTGGCGCGGGTGACGTCGAGTTGGGCGACCGGGTGGCCCTGGCCGGGGGTACCGGCGCCGATGGCGAGGGCGTGAGCCAGGTGTACGTCGTCGGGGCCGAGACGTTCCGCCGGGGTCTCGGCGAGGTCGCCGACCCGGTGTCGCACGGCGATGCCCTCGATCCGCAGTCGCCGCAGCTCGGCGGCGACCTCGGTGGGCCCGACGAGGTCGAACAGGGCGTCGGCTGCGACTCCGTCGCTGACGGAGGTGCTCAGGTAGAGCAGGTCGTCCACGGCGATCCGCGCCGGATGGCGGAAGCGGCTCAACCCGGTCGGGCCGGGTGTGGTGATTCGACCGGGCAGGACGTCAACGGGTGCCGCCGGGTCGAGTTCCCCGCGCGCGATCCGTTCGAGCACGGCGACCGCCAGCGGCACCTTCACCAGCGACGCCGTCGGGTACGGGGTGTCCGCGTCGAAGCCGAGTTCCTCGCCGGTGTCGAGGTTGCGGACCAGGAACGCGCCGTGCAACCCCGCCTCGTCGAGCAGGTCCTGGGCGTTGCGGACGACGGCTGTGGCGCTCACGCGGGATCTCCCGTCGTGCGGTCACCGCGTGTGCGACCCCTGGCCGGCCCCGGGTGGCCATCGGTCGCGCCCAGGCATCGTGCGATGTCCGCGTCGAGGACCGTGCTGAGCTGATCGAGGTCCTCGCGTACGCCGGCGGCGACCTCGTAGCCTCGCAGGAGCCGGGGGTCGGCGAGGGGGCACCAGTGCAGTCCGAAGTCCTCGGCCTGTTGACGGGAGCAGAGCAGCAGGTCGGGGGAGCCGAGGGCCGCTGCCGCGGCGTCGACGAGGGACGGCGCGACCGCCACCTGGGCCGGCACCAGGCCGGCCGCCTGGCTGGCACGGGTCAGGGGGTCCCGCAGGTGCGCGACGTCGTCCTCGGGTTGGATCAGGATCCGCCGGCGTGCCTGCGTGCGGGCCCGGCCGCTGCGCAGCGTCTCCAGGAACACCGTCGGCGCCGGGAAGGGGGTCCGGGCGGCCAGTCCGAGCGGCACCCGCCAGGACGCCGCCGCCTCCGGAACCGCCACGATCCCGGCAGCGACCTCCAGGGTCCGACAGAGCCGTTCACGCTCGGCCGGGCCGGCCGGCCGTACCTCCAGGTGGATCTGCTGCCGCCGCGCCGCGACCACCAGAGCGGCGAGGTGGTGTGGCGAGCAGATCTCGGGTACGGCGACGCGCAGCGGGCGCAACCGTGCCCGCTGGGCGTCGTCGCCAATGGCATCGGCGAGGTCGACCAGGCGCCGGGCCGATGGCAGCATGTCCTGGCCGAACGACGTCAGCCGCACCGCGCGGGACGACCGGTCGAACAGCCGCGCCCCGAAGTGCTCCTCCAGGGCGGCGATGCGGCGACTGGCGACCGACTGGGGGATGCCCGCAGCGGCGGCGCCGGAGGTGAAGCTGCCGTGGCCACTGACGGCGACGAAGGCCCGGCAGGCGGCGACCACATCCACCCAGCGAACCTATACCCGGATTGCATAGGGCTTGACAGGCCGGAGCCGCGGTGCGGGAGGCGGTGAGCCACTGGCTGAGCCCGTCCGGCGGCGCACACTTGAGGGGTGAATCGACAGGAGCTGGCCCTCTTCCTGCGCAGCCGGCGCGAGCGGCTCACCCCCGCCGAGGTGGGCCTGCCGGCCGGCACCAGGCGCCGCACGCCCGGGCTGCGACGCGAGGAGGTGTCCCGGCTGGCGTTCATCTCCATCGAGTACTACACCCGGCTCGAACAGGCCCGCGCCCCGCACCCCTCGCCCGAGGTGCTGGCCGGCCTGGCCCGCGCGCTGCGCCTCTCCGACGCCGAGCGCGACCACCTGCACCATCTGGCCGGCAGGCCGCCGGCCCCGCCGGCCGGGCCGCCGCACGAGGTGCGGCAGAGCATCCTCGACCTGATCGAGCGGTTGCCCCAGGCGGCCGCCCACGTGACGTCGGCCAGCTACGAGGTGATCGCCTGGAACGATCTCGCGGCGGCGTTGATGGAGGACTTCTCGGCGCTGCCCCGACGTGACCGCAACCTGGTTCGCCGCGCCTTCCTCGGCCCGCACCCGGACGGCCGGGTGCTGTACGGGGTGTCCGACGTCGAGGAGTTCACCCGCAGTTCGGCCCGGCGACTACGCGCCACCGCCGCCCGCTACCCCGACGACCCCGAGGTGGCGGCGCTGGTCCGCGACCTGCTCGCGGGCAGCCAACGGTTCCGCGAACTGTGGGAGTCGCACGACGTCGACGACGAGCACACCCTGATCAAGACCTTTCAGCACCCGCTGGTCGGCCCGGTGACCGTGAACTGCGACGTCCTCGACATCGCCGACCGTGACCAGCGGCTCGTCATCCACACCGCGGTGCCGGGCTCACCTTCCGCGGAGGCGCCACGCCTGCTCTCGGTGCTCGGCACCCAGCGCATGACGGTCAGCGCCACCGAGCGCTGACCGTCCCGACGCCCGTGAAACGAGCGCCGTCGACGGGACGACGTCAGCGGTTGCGCCGGTGGTGGACGATCAGCGCCGCCGCGCAGAGCACCGCGACCAGGCCGAACACCGAGCCGATCCACGGGCTGTCCACAACGCTCGAGAGCACCGCGTTGATCGCCGCGCTGACGAAGAGCACCAGCCACAGCAGCGGACGTAGCAGGCCGCCGGGCCGTTCCGGTGCGGCGGCCGGGGCCTCGATGATGCGGTACGGGTCGGTCATGACTGTCTCCCTCGGTGACGTTCGACGACACCATCGACGCTAGGCGGGCGACCCCGACGGGGACGATCCCGCCAGCTCGACGAGCGGCGGTACAGCAGGCTGTACTTTCCGCCGCGGACGCTGCCGGCCGTGCTCGCGGTGGCCTATGTTGGCGCGGGAGGTGGGCGGCGATGGCGTACGTGCGGGGCCGGGTGCGCGCCTCGGTCGACGCCCTCGAACACCTCGTCGGCGGGCTGGGCACCGCGCTGCTGGCGATGGGCGCGCTGTGCTGGGCGGTGGTCGTGGCACTGGCCTGCCTGATCGGGGTGGGTCTGCGGCTGGCGCCCGGCGCGTTGCGGACGGTGCGCTCGGTGGCCGATCGGGAGCGCGCTCGGCTGTCCCGTCTGGGCACGACGATCCCGGCTCCCGGGCCGGTGCCGGAGGAGCTGCGGGAGGCGGTGCGTGACCCGTTCGTCCGCCGGGAGCTCGGCTGGGTCACGCTCCACTCGATCACCGGCCTGGTGTCCGGGCTGGTCGGCCTCGCCCTGCCGCTGTACGCCCTTCAGGACATCACGTTCCCGCTGTGGTACCGACTGGTCCCGCCCGAGGCCGGCGCACCGGGGATCGGTTGGTGGCGCATCGACGGGCTGTCCGAGGCGCTCGTGGTCGGGGTGCTCGGGGTGGGCTGGCTGGTCGCCGCGGTCGGGTTCGGTCCGGCGCTGGCCCGCTTCCAGTCCTGGCCCGGCCGGTGGCTGCTGCCCCCGCCGCCGGGGGTCGACCTGTCGCTGCGGGTCGCCGCGCTGACCGCCACCCGGGCCGCGGCGCTGGATGCCCACGCCCTGGAGCTGCGCCGCATCGAGCGGTCGCTGCACGACGGCACGCAGAATCGGCTGGTAGCGGTCAACGTGCTGCTTGGCGCCGCGCGCCGGGCGGTACGGCGCGACCCGGACCGGGCCGACGAGATCCTCGGGCAGGCGCAGGACGCGGCGGAACAGGCGCTCGGCGAACTGCGGACGGTGGTGCGCGGCATCCTGCCGCCCGTACTGGACGACCGGGGCCTCGCCGGGGCGCTGGCGGGCCTGGCCGGCAGTTGCGCGGTTCCGTGCCGGCTCGCGGTGGACGTGGCCGTCCGCTGCGCGGCGTCGGTCGAGGCCACCGCGTACTTCGTGGTGGCCGAGGCGCTGACGAACGTGGTTCGGCACAGCGGGGCGAGCCAGGTGGACGTCGCCGTACGCCGCGAGCACGGCCGGCTGCTGGTCACCATCGAGGACGACGGGCGCGGCGACGCCGACGAGGCACGCGGCTCCGGGCTCACCGGCATCCGCCGGCGGGTCGAGGCGTACGACGGGCGAATGACGCTGACCAGCCCATCGGGAGGGCCGACGAGGATGCACGTGGAGCTGCCATGCGGATCGTGATCGCCGAGGACGACCCGCTGTTGCGGGAGGGTTTGGCGCTGCTGTTGCGGGCGGAGGAGCTGGACGTGGTCGCCACGGCGGGCACCCCGGGAGAGTTCCTGGTCGCGGTCGACGAGCACGCGCCGGACGTGGCGATCGTCGACGTACGGATGCCGCCGACCCACACCGACGAGGGCATCGTGGCAGCGGTGGAGGCCCGCCGCCGCAGACCCGGCCTCGCGGTGCTGGTCCTGTCGGCGTACGTGGAGCAGGCGTTCGCCACCGAACTGTTCTCGGTCGGCGCCGCCGGGCTCGGTTATCTGTTGAAGGAACGGGTGGGCCGGGTCGAGGAGTTCCTCACCGCGCTGCGTCGCGTCGCGGACGGCGGCAGCGTGATCGACCCGGAGGTGGTGGCGCAGTTGCTCGCCCGCAACCGCCGGCCGGACACCGCGCTGGGCGAGCTGTCGCCGCGCGAGCGTGAGGTGTTGGGGCTGATGGCCGAGGGGCTCGGCAACACGGCGATCGCCGAGCGGCTGTTCGTCACCGACGGCGCGGTGCACAAGCACATCCGCAGCATCTTCGCGAAACTCCAGCTCCCGCCGGACGACCGGGCCGACCGCCGGGTCACCGCGGTGCTGCGCTACCTGGACGGCGACCAGCGGTAGCGCCGGCATGCCTGGACCCGCCCCGAACGTCGCGGCGGCCGAGGGACGTACGGCCCGGGGCGGGTTCGGCGCCATGCCGAACCCGCCCCGGGTCGTGGAGTGGCGGAGCGTCAGCGCCGCAGGGTGAGCAGGCCCGGGCGGTAGGGCAGGAGGCCGTAGTCGCCGCCGGAGTTGGGGGATCGGCCTTGGTAGAGGAGTTGGAGGTTGCAGGGG